>DAIUBN010000063.1:0-14738 GCA_036846645.1 Bacteroidaceae bacterium
GGTATGCTTACATGGTGCTTCTTAAGATGTAACGCCTCACGGCGTATTCTGGAGTCGTTGGTCTATCCAAAAGAAAAGCTTTTTTTACCAACTGCTTCCTAAAAACAACCAGCTGCTCCAAAATTCCTCGAAAGAGGATACATCATAAGAAACACCATGTAGGCAAATCTCGAAGAGATTCCGGCTACTTGGTGATTACAATAACGAGGGACGGTGTACGTCGTATACTCTAACAAAAGCAAGAAAGAAGTAATATTTCTTTGTTTAAAATTGTTTAATTAGCCTTTTCTTTAACATGCTCTTTATCCATATTCTCTCTTGGGTCTTTTTGAATATAATCCCTGTCAAATTCAGTCTGTTTATTAACCAGTGTAAAGATAATCTTGACCATCTTATTAGCTACATTATTCATAACCAGGAAATAGGGCTTTTTCTCTATTGTATATTTGCGTTCGAAATACAGTCTGATTTCCTTGTTGTTTTCGACAGCGCTTCTGCCGCACATAAACAATAGGGATTTCAATTGTTTATCTCCCATGTGGGATATCCTATTGCCTTTGTCCATTGTTCCTGATGAATAGGGATGTGGCGCTATACCTGCAAATTCGGCACAGGCTTTTGCATCTCTGATCTTTTTGAAATTTTCTGTCTTTATTATCAGTTCGTTTGCAGTCACATCACCCACACCTACCACGCTGGTGACGTAGCTATGGTTCTTGCTCATTTCTTCATCCTGTCCGATAAGCAAGGCTATCTCCTGCTCTAGCTCGCTGATCTGCTCATCAAGTGATTCCATCTCCTTCATTCTGGAATTGTGGGCGCTCAATGATATGAACGGTTTGCAGTTTTCCCCTTTAATGACTGTTTTCAGACGCTTCCTGCTGTCAATGAATGTCTTTCTTGTACGATGGAGTTCCTTCAACTCGTACATGTTTTCTGAAACAAAATGACTTAATATGAGCTTGTCCTTGAAGCGTTCCCCGTATTCCCTTATCCTGTTGGCGTCGATGGGATCGCTCTTCCCCCTCTGGATACCGAGGCTGTGCTTTATGGTATATCCCGGCACATACGATATAGATGTGTCGCTTGCATCTGCCATAAACAGTAGCAGGTCACCATAGACACCTGTGTATTCTGCACACAGAAGTGCATTCTGAGGCAATTGATGAAGAAATTTGGAGATGCTCCTCACATCATTCTTAACCACCATGTGATTTAATTTGCTTTCCGAGTCAATAAAACTCACGTCAAACTTTTCCATTGACAAATCAATTCCGTAAATTTGTGCCATAATATTTAGTATTATAAGTCTCCGCTTTGAACTGCTAGTACTATAATAATGGGCTCCGTACCCTAAATACTCTCTGGCTTTTGTTCAATAAATGTGCCGTGCTTAATACGACGTGTAGTCTTTGAGACTTGGAGACGTTCAAAGTTAACGCGGCACATGGAGACTTTTATTTATAATTTTCCCGATAGCTCATTCTAACTACGAAGTTAATATATATTTCTCACTGTATATATTATTAACAGTTATAATTACAATGCAAATATAATAGTAGATATTGTTGTAATTGTTGAAAAGAACTTCGGATTTAAAATCAATCCGAACGAAATGGGAGGCATCACCACACTGAGTCAGTTCTGCGATTATATTCAGACTAAAGTCGGATAATATATTATTAGATTTAAGTGGAGCAAATAGAAGAGACAGACAAAAGGCAATGGTCGGGCAAGACAGATGGTAATGCCTGGATGCAACGCAGCCTCATCAATATTTATAGAGTGATGGATTTGCGTTTCCTTTATTTTCCTATGGCTGTTGTTATTCCCTTCTACATGCTTATCAATAGGCAAGGCTATCTGTCGACATATCATTTCTTCAGGAAGCGGATACACGAAAAGCCTTTATTGGCATTCTGGCATGTCTATCGCAACCACTTTGCCTTTGGTCAGGTCATACTCGACCGATTTGCTTCGTATGCCGGCAAGAAGTTTCAGTTGGATATCGAGAACTACGATACTTATCTGAAATATGCCAATGGCAAGAAAGGATTGATGATACTCACTGCCCACGTAGGAAATTACGAAGTGGCAGGCTATTCATTAGTTTCAGAAGGCAAACGATTCAACACACTTATCTTTTCCGGTGAGACAGATACGGTGCTCGAAAACCGCAAACGGATGTTATCAAAAAACAATATCCGCCTGATTGGAGTAAAAAAAGATATGTCGCATCTCTTCACGATGAGCAATGCACTGAGCGATGGAGAAATAATGAGTATGACAGCCGACCGTATCTTTGGTTCACCCAAAAGTATCAGATGTAAGTTTCTTGGTGAAGAAGCGAAGTTCCCTACCGGTCCTTTTGCTTTGACAGTGCAAAGAGAAGTACCAATACTCACTGTCTTTGTGATGAAAGAGTCAGTGAAACGCTACCGGGTATTTATTCAGCCTATAGAATTGACAGAGCAAGAAAAGACTCTATCAAATAAAGAAAAGATGCAGATACTTGCCGAAAGATACGCAGCGCAATTGGAAGAAACGATAAAGAAATATCCCATTCAGTGGTTCAACTACTTTGAATTCTGGGATAATTAATATATTGGATATAATAAAAAGATGAACTTTTCGGAAATAAACATATTGGAACTGCTGCCACAGCAACCACCATTTATCATGGTTGATAAACTGCTTCACTTTGACGAAGAGAAGACAGTGACCCAACTGACGGTGCGCCCAGATAATCTTTTCTACGAAGATGGACGGCTTACGGCATCCGGACTCATTGAAAACATAGCCCAGACCTGCGCTTCTCGTATTGGATATGTCAATAAGTTCATACTAAAACAAAGTGTAAAGTTAGGATATATCGGTGCTATCCGCAATTTGATTATTACTCGCACTCCATCAGAAGGAGAGATTATCAATACCGAAATAAAAGTAGTTGAAGATGTCTTCAAGATGACTTTGGTGCATGCCAAAGTCAAAGCAGGAGACGAAACAATAGTCACAGCAGAAATGAAAATTGCTTTGAGTGATATAGATTCTCATAATAATCAAGGATGATGGAAAAAGACTTACTCACAGCGACGAAAGACTTTGATATTCGTTTTAGCGAAGTCGATTCCATGCAATTTGTATGGCACGGTTCCTATACATCTTATTTCGAAGATGCAAGAGAAGCTTTTGGCCAAAAATATGGTTTGGGATATCTCACCATCTTCAACAATGGATTCTATGCCCCTCTTGTCGACTTATCGTTCAAATACAAAAAGCCGATGAGGTATGGAATGCATCCTCGCATCG
The DNA here is from genome assembly GCA_036846645.1 of Bacteroidaceae bacterium. GTDB lineage: Bacteria > Bacteroidota > Bacteroidia > Bacteroidales > Bacteroidaceae > JAAYUD01. The sequence continues at coordinate 3,310 of DAIUBN010000063.1, forward strand.
AAATCACTTATGTGCCTACCGAAACAGCAAAAATCATCTTCGACTATGCCATTTATGATAATACCGATGATTCGTTGATAGCTACGGGACGTTCGGTACAAGTATTTCTCGACCACGATTACCAATTGGTATGGTATACGCCCGACTTCTACGAAGAATGGAAAAAACAATGGAAAGTATGATAGTCAGAATAGCAGATAATATTGTTTCTCCGCTTGGCTTCAGCTCCGAAGAGAACTATCGGGCAGTCAAAGGCGGGAAGTCGGCTTTAAGACTCTATCAGAATCATTTCGACATTCCCGAACCTTTTACGGCATCACTATTCGAGGAAGGCAAGATAGAACAACAGTTCTCTACATTACATTCCACAAAACAATACACCGATTTCGAGAAGATCATCATTCTATCTGTCTCAAAAGCATTGCAACAGACGAACGTCAACCCTGCGTCAGAGAAAGTTCAGATTGTGATATCGACAACCAAGGGCAACATTTCTCTTTTAGATGACAATAAAGACGGTTTCCCGTCAGATCGGGTTCATCTAGGAACGACAGCGCAAGTCATTGCCGACTACTTTGGCAATCCCAATCCGCCCATCGTTATCTCTAACGCCTGCATCTCGGGAGTTTGTGCTCAGATTACCGCAATAAGATATCTACAAAGCGGCAGATGCGATACGGCGATTGTTGTTGGTGCAGATATTCAGTCGCGCTTCATCGTTTCGGGATTCCAATCATTCAAGGCACTTTCGCCCGATGCTTGCAAGCCTTTCGATGCCGACCGCTGCGGATTGAATCTTGGAGAAGCTGCGGCAACCATCATATATAGTAAGAAAGAATCTAAAGATATTAAAGAAAACGACTGGATAGCTGTCCGCGGTGCCATTCGCAACGACGCCAACCATATATCGGGCCCATCACGAACCGGAGAAGGAAGCTACAGAGCTCTTCGGGCCATACTTCATGAAAGAGACAGAGAGCAAATAGCCTTTGTCAACTCGCATGGCACTTCGACCGCCTATAATGATGAGATGGAATCTATCGCTATCACTCGTGCCGAACTGCAATCCGTGCCGGTCAACAGCCTGAAAGGCTACTACGGTCACACCATGGGGGCAGCCGGCATACTCGAATCTATCATATCGATGCAAGCTGTCGACGATAAGACCGTGCTGGGAACAAGAGGCTTCAGCAAAATAGGAGTCTCACACCCATTAGTGCTTTCTAGCCAGAATACAACGACTGATAAGCAAGCTTTCATCAAACTCCTCTCGGGATTCGGTGGCTGCAATGCAGCATTATTATTCAAGAAAGGAGCATTGATATGAAAATACTACATTATACCAATATAACTCCTTAGGGAGCATGGGTCGACGGTAGTCAACTCAACTACACAGAGCAAGGCAGCGAATTGCTCACCGCTATCTACAGAAAGTTGGTAGGCGATTATCCTAAGTTCTTCAAGATGGATGCACTTTGCCGATTGGGTTTCATCGCTTCCGAGTTGCTGCTGCAAGAAGATACCAATAGATTTGAACCCCGCGAAGACAGAGCGATAGTGCTATTCAACCGTAGCAGTTCGCTTTGCGACGACCGCAACTATCAAAGCACCATTGCCGACCGTGGTGAGAACTATTTTCCTAGTCCCGCCATCTTCGTCTACACCTTGCCCAACATTGTTACCGGCGAGATATCCATTCGCAACAAATACCTCGGCGAGACTTCTTTCTATGTACTCGAGAAGCTCAACACAACGACTATAGAGCAGGTTGTAACTGATGCTTTTCAAGACGAAACCACTACTTCTATATTGGGCGGCTGGCTCGATTGCGAAGACAAAGAACACTTTGAAGCCCATCTCTTCCTCATTGATAAAGAAGGAAAAGACGGTCTCACCTGGAACGAACAAACTATAAACGAATTAATAAAATAAGAATAATGGAAGATACAATTTTAAAACTGAAGAAACAGATTATCGAAGCACTCAATCTTGAAGACGTTCACCCTGAAGATATTGATAGCAATGCTCCTCTCTTCGGCGAAGGTCTAGGACTCGACTCTATCGATGCACTCGAACTGATTGTATTGATGGAGAAAAACTACGGTATCAAACTGAAAGATCCTGCTCAAGGAAAAGCTGTATTCCAATCGATAGCCGTTATGGCAGATTATATCGAGAAGAACCGCACCAAATAACAATTCAGTCAGAATGAAGGAACCGATTTACATCACCGGCATGGGCATTGTTTCGGCTATCGGGCTGAATCAATCCGAGGTACTTAGCTCACTCCAAAATCATCAGACAGGTATTGCCCCGATGAAATATTTGAAGAGCGAGCATACCGAGTTACCTGTAGGTGAAGTGAAGTTGAGCGATGAAGAGATGAAATCGATGCTCTCTTTAGCATCCGATAAACTCTTTACCCGAACTTCCTTGATGGGCATTATCGCCCTGAAAGAAGCACTTCACAATGCGGGTATCGTTCCTTCAGAGACATCTAGAATAGGTTTTGTCTCCGGCACTACTGTTGGCGGAATGGATCAGACAGAACGCCACTACCTCGAACTGTTCGAAAACAATAAGTTCGATAGTGCCATCGAGAACCATGATTGTGGTGCTTGCACAACAACCATAGCCGATTACTTCGGCGGCTTTTCTTTTGTCACTTCCATATCTACAGCCTGTTCATCAGCTGCCAATGCTTTTATTCTTGGCAGCGAACTGATAGAAAGCGGCGAACTGGACATCGTTGTTGTTGGTGGTAGTGAAGCACTCACCAAATACCATTTCAACGGCTTCAACACCTTGATGATACTCGACACGGAGCAATGCCGACCGTTCGATGCCTCCCGACGCGGACTCAATCTCGGCGAAGGAGCTGCCTATCTGGTACTCGAAAGTAAAGCCTCTGCGGCAAGACGAAAAGCCAAGGCCATCGGTATCCTTTCGGGTTATGGCAACGCTTGCGATGCCTTTCATCAGACAGCCTCATCGGCAGATGGAGAAGGTGCTTTTCGCGCTATGAACCAAGCACTCGAAATGGCCGAGCTAAATAAAGAAGAGATTCAATATATCAATGCTCACGGAACAGGAACGCCCAACAATGACGCTTCCGAGAGCGCGGCGATGATACGCCTTTTCGGCGAACATCTTCCTCCGGTATCATCTACCAAATCGTTCACCGGGCATACCACAAGTGCATCGGGTTCTATAGAAGCTGTCATCTGCCTGCTGGCAATGCAGCATCAGTTCCTACCCATCAATCTGAACTGGAAACAGCCCATGCCCGACGGTATCTTGCCCAATATGAACGACGTGCCTGGTGGTGAACTCCAACACGTACTTTGCAACTCATTCGGCTTCGGCGGCAACGACTCTTCACTGTTACTCTCTAAATGCATTGACCAATGATGAAAAAGACAGTCTACATAAAAGCCGCAGCTCAGATATCAATGCAGCAACCACTCTCCGAAGAATGGATGCAATCGCCTATCATTTACTCCGAACCATACGTCCGAAGCATCGAACCTAACTATCGTGAGTTCATCAACCCGATGGAAGCACGACGCATGGGAAAGATTATGAAACGGGCTTTGACTACATCGCTCAGTGTTATTCGCCAATCGAAAATAGAGCAGCCCGACGCTATTATTACCGGTACCGGACTAGGCTGTATCGACAATACCGAACAGTTTCTTGGTGCGATGTGCCGTGATGGCGAACATTTGTTGAAACCGACTCCTTTTATGCAGTCCACCCACAACACCATCAGTTCGCTCATTGCCATCAATACGAAGTGTCATGGCTACAACGTCACCTATTCCCATCGCGGCATTTCTTTCGAGAGCGCACTCCTCGATGCCATGTTGCAATTCCGTCTCGATAAAATCAACACCGCATTGGTAGGCAGTCACGACGAACTAACTCCCGATTGGTACACGCTATTCAATAAGGTAGGCTATGCAGGCAGATTGGCTGGCGAAGCATCTGCCTCCTTTATGCTCGCCACAACCAGCGAAGACGCTTGGTGCGAGATAAGCGGCATCAAGATACTGCACCACCCTACTTCCAAGGAGATAGAACAAGTAATATCAGAACTCAGTGCAGTCCCCGTCGATGCAGTAATGACCGAAGAGACAGAACTAGCCCATCACCTGTTCGAGAATACTCCTTTGTTACACTACAAACATCTCTTTGGCGAATCCTATTCGGCATCAGCCCTAGGAGTATATGCCTCAGCATGTTGCCTGAAATATCATAGCATTCCCACCATATTATATAGTGCTTCCTCGGCAAGGACAGCCCCCGAAAGCATTCTCTTTATTGGCAGAAGCGACACCGATTATTCATTCATCTTACTCAAAGCATTATGATGTGGCAGATTATTCCTTTGGCTATTGTTCAAAGCCTCCTGTTGGCTTTGGGACAAGTACTTTTGAAGTTCGCCCTTAATCAGATGGGCAAGTTCGAGTGGACATGGTTGTTCTTCCAGCACCTCTTAGTCAACTGGTGGCTCCTCGCCTGCGGCATCTGCTACGGTACGGCCACAGTGCTTTGGCTTTACATCATCAAGAAATTCCCCTTCAGTATGGCATACCCCATGATAAGCCTCAGCTACGTCTTCGGTATGTTTGCCGCCATCATCTTCTTCCACGAACAAGTTTCGCTCACCCGTTGGCTCGGCGTACTGCTCATCATGGGTGGTTGCATACTGATTGCAAAGTAATTTTTGTTGCTTATCACTTTATATTATAGAACATATATGTTACCTTTGCGGCCATTGAACAGAAGTAATAATAGGAGGTATTAGATATGAAAACAATTATTGCTATTATCGAGAAGTCCGACGAAGGCGGATATGGTATTTATGCTAAAGACGAACGCATACCACTCACTAGTTTCGGACTAACAGAAGAAGAGGCCAAACAAGAATTTGAGTCACTTATTAATGAACAAGCTGCTTACTACAAAGAGAAGACAGGAGTATATCCTGAATGGTATTCTAAACATATCAATGTAGAATATCGTTATGATATGTCGGCCTTCTTCCTGAGCTTCCCTTTTATTAATGCAACTGAATTGGCAAAGAGTATAGGCATCAATCCTTCTTTGATGCGTAAATACAAAAGCGGACTAGCTGCTGCTAGCGATAAACAAAAAAACATGATACAACAAAAGTTTGACGAGATAGTTAGTAAACTATCTACCGTAAGATTCTGACTTATTGTTCCAAGTATCGGATTATAAATAGAACCTCTACGAGGTACTCGTGCTGTATCATTGTTATCACCAAGTAAGCGGAATGTCTTCGACATTTGCTTACATGGTGTTTCTACAAATATAACGTCTCACGACGTATTTTAGTGCAATTGGTTTATCCTCACATGTTGTACACAATAAGTCTTTTCTAGTGCTTCTTCTACAAAGGTATCAAACTACACAGCAGTTCCAGAACATGTAATTGGGCGATTCAACTACGGCAATACAAGTGACAGCTTTAACCATACAGCTATCCAAAAGTTCCTCGGAAGAGGATAAATTTATAGAAACACCATGTAAGCATACCCCGAAGGGGTTCCGCTTACTTGGTGGAAGTCATGGTACAAAGTGGTGTACCTCGAAGAGGTTCTATATCATAGAATACGAATATTCCAGCCGATATTCTATTTGTTCGTAACAAATCAGTTATTTAATGCCCGATCTTCCAATCTCACCTTTTGATATACATTTTATTATTCCCTCTTCCAGTAAAAGTAATTCCGCTATCGGGATTCTCACGAAACTCGACAAGTTCTTTGGAGGCTACAGTTTTGGATAGGCCCGTGAGAGCGACATAATCATTGATGCGCATAAAAGAGTGGGCAGGGTTGTTTAAGAAATCGAGTGCCATTTTCAATCTTTCTTCTTTAGTGTAAGGCGAGCGGCAAAGAGTGCGCACTCCGGCACGTGAAAGATGACAGTGAGAATGAGTGTCGCGTATCAAGTGCTTGTCGGCACGGTAGTTGACGCCCGTTACTTGCAAACTGGTAGAGTTGCGCTTCGGTTCGTCTCCTTCGATAGTATCCATTTCTTTGTCTTCACGCACTCCGATAGCAGCTTTGAAAGTACCTATCCCCTCTACAGCAACACTATATCCATCGGCCAATGCTCTCGATAGCTCATCAGCTAGCGACTGGAGCACATGAACCACACTACCCTCATCCAATCCGGAGCCTGGACGAGCAATACGTTGTATTAATTCTCTAGAGCTAAGATTACCGGCCGATTGCAATCGATAAAAACACTTACTCTCGCCTGTCCCATGAACATCGGACATCTCTTGCTTGATATATTTTGCCATAATAATAGAATAAAATTAAGATAATAAGGATACAAAGTTAATCATTTCCTTGAGAATAATTCATTCTACAGTGCAGAATAATGGTTCCGCACTGTGAAACGATCATTCCGCAGTGTAGAACGATCGTTCTGCACTGCAAAACGAAGAATACATCTTGAAGACTTCAATTTTCAAGAAGGTCTCGGCAACTTTCTCCCCACTAAAGAATCAAAGTTATTTTATGCTTCTGTAGACCGAAGAAATTGTATACGATGCACCCTATTTTCCAGAAAAAGATACGATTTAACGAAGATTCTATACTCAGGGTAGTGAAGAATGATAAATTCTTTTGCCAAATGAATCTAAATTGAAAGAAAGAAACTAACTTTGCAGTTTGAAAACAATGAATTTGAACGACAAAGGATGAAAAATATTACTACATTCATTACGTTAATGCTATTCACAGTGAGTGTGTGGGGGCAAAGTCTGAAACCGGCAACGCCAGCACAACAGCAACAAATGATAGCTAAGATCACTAACGTAGAATCTACAATACGCAGCATTCAATGCAACTTCGTACAAACCAAGAAGCTATCAATGCTCAACGGCAAGATGGTGTCGAGAGGACGAATGACCTATCAGCGTCCCAGTTCGCTACGTTGGGAATACCAGTCGCCCTACCAATATATATTTATTATCAACGGTGCCAAAGTACAAATCAAGCAAGGCGGCAAGAAGAATACAATTGATGTAAAGTCGAGCCGTATGTTTCAAGAGATTACCCGCATCATGATGAATAGTGTGACAGGACGCAATCTTTCTTCGTCATCGGACTTTACCGTTAAGATGTACACCCTGGGAAATGACTATGTAGCCGACCTCACCCCTCGCAAACGTCAGATGAAGAGTATGTTTTCTACCATCCGTATCTACTTCGACTCGGCTCGTTCTATCGTGTCGAAAATAGAGATGATAGAAAAAGGTGGAGATCGCACCGAGATAGAACTACGAAATGTACAAACCAATGGTCGTATCAATGACAAAGTATTTGATTTGGATTAGTGCACTGCTTTTGCTGGCTTTACCTGTTTCGGCACAACAAGCCACCGACAGTGTGCATCACTATCTTGCATTCGACAGTGTGGGTAGTGCTCAATACAGCATCAGTATTGAAGCAAAACAAATGCAACTCAGCGGCATCTGTATGCTGAAAGATTCGACAGAGACCATTATAGGAAGCGTGTTCAATGAGTTCGGCATCAAGGCTTTCGACATGACTTTCGACAAGAAGAGCGGAAAGATGACATTACTCAACGTTGTAGAATTTCTCGACAAATGGTACATTCGTGGCGTAGTGAAAGGTGATATGAATTATCTTTTCGAAGCCGACAGACAGAAAGTATTGCCTGTAGATGACAACCGCAACATCAGCAAGAGTGATGACGGAACCGTCGTACTGAAGAATACGAAATATGGACTTTCTTATACTTTCACTCCACTAAAATCTGAAGAACAAGAAAATAAGGAAAATGAAACTACTGAATAGCTTTTATCATATAGACCGAAATATTGAGACAGAAACAGGATTCGCTTTCGACATCAGTTTTAACGAAGACCACCCTATTTACAAGGCGCACTTTCCCGAGAAACCTATCACTCCCGGTGTGTGCATCATACAAATAGCGCAAGAGCTCATCGAAGAACAGATGCAACGGCAGCTCTTTCTGAAGAAAGTGACCAACATCAAGTATCTGGCTGTATTATCGCCCAAAGAGAATAAAAGCGTGACATATAGTTTCTCTAAAATTTCGAAAGACGAGGCTGAACTGAAAGCCCATGTCTTGATAGAAAATGAGAACGGAGCCTTTGCCAAGTTGTCGTTAGTATTTTGTTATGACAGGATTTAATAAAGAGACATATTCGACATTATCAAACAACAAAGATATCTGCATCGTTATCCCGACATACAATAATGAGCAGACTATCGGGAAAGTTGTGGAACGCACGTTGCAGTTCTCTTATCCAGTGATAGTGGTGAACGACGGTTGCACTGACAGCACGATGCAGTTGTTGAAGCAGTTCGAAGGCCGTATTACGGTCATCAACAAACAGAAAAACAGCGGCAAAGGCAATGCTTTGAAATCGGGACTAGAACAGGCGCGCGCTTTGGGTTTCAGATATGCTATCACACTCGATGCCGACGGCCAGCATTATCCCGAAGACATTCCTTTGTTCGCAAAAGAGATAGAAGAGCATCCCGACACACTTATTGTGGGCAGCCGGGTATTACAAAACGAGAATATGTCGAAGAATAGCACGTTTGCCAACCGATTCTCCAACTTCTGGTTCTATATCCAGACGGGAAAGAATCTGCCCGATACGCAGACCGGTTACCGACTCTATCCGCTCAAGAAGATGAAACGCCTGAGCTGGCTCACTGCCAAATACGAAGCCGAACTCGAGCTATTGGTATTTTCGGCATGGCATGGCATCACGCTACGTCCTATTCCTATCAGAGTTTACTACCCACCGCGTGAAGAGAGAGTATCTCACTTCCGTCCGTTTGCCGACTTTGCCCGCATCAGCTTGCTCAACACTTTTCTCTGTTTTGCAGCTATTGTATATGGCCTGCCGCTTAGAGTATATCATTCATTAAGGAGGACAGCCCAATGATTCATTTCTTTCTATCGATATACGATTGGTTGAGCCGCCGCAGATGGATGGCAGTACTATTGCTCATTGTTTGCATTGCAGGCTGTGTGGCATTGATAACCCGTCTGCACTACCAAGAAGACATTTCGGCTTTCTTGCCTCACGACAAGAACAACGAGAAGATATCCGAAGCCTATCAGCACATCGGGGGACAGAATAAGATTGTCGTTGTGTTTCATTCGGAGAAAGGCACCGAAGAGAATGCCGACAATTTGGTTGCTGCCATGGATGCTTTCGGCGAGAATTGGCAGAAAGTAGATACCGCAGGCGTTGTGAAGAACATGCAGGTCCATGTCAACGACTCGGCAACAATGGACATGCTCGACTTTATCTATCAGAACTTCCCGTATTTTCTGACAGAGGCAGACTATCAGCGCATAGATTCACTACTGACCCAACCCGACTATATCGACAAACAACTGGAGAACAACAAACAACTGTTGATGCTCCCTACAGGTAGCACCTTCTCTGATAATATCCAAGTGGACCCGCTTCACCTGTTCACTCCCGTTTTGAAACGATTGCAATCCTTCCAGATCAGTGACAAATTCAATCTGTATGACGGTTGTATCTTCACCGACAAATGGCACAAAGGACTAGTCTTCATGGACTCTCCTTTCGGAATGAGCGAATCTGAAAAGAACGGGCAACTAGCCAAAATGATTGACAGTGCCATAGAGAAGACACAAAAGGCCTACCCCGGAATGAAGATATCGGCAGTGGGAGCTCCGCTTATTGCGGTGACCAACGCCCAACAGATAAAGCACGACGGCATATTGGCAGTATCTGTATCGGTATTGCTTATCTTTGCACTACTTATTTTCTCTTTCCGAAGAGTAGGCGACCTGCTTTGGATTATCGTCTCCATCACGTTCGGATGGCTGTTCGCCCTTGGAGGAATGGCTGTATACAACGATGAGATATCGATTATCGTACTCGGCATCGGGTCGGTAATTATTGGTATCGCCGTGAACTATCCGCTTCATTTCCTCGACCATCTAAAACATCAATCCGATAAACGTCAGGCTCTAAAAGAGATGGTTCCGCCACTGCTCATCGGCAACATCACTACTGTTGGTGCCTTCCTCAGTTTGGCGTGGATGAATGCTTCGGCCATGCGCGACCTAGGCGTATTCGGTTCGCTGGTCATGATAGGCACCATTCTCTTCGTTCTGGTATTCCTCCCCATATTCGCCAAAAGCAGGAAACATCTGAAAGAAAGCGATGAGAAACTCACATTCGGCAAACTGGCTTCGTTCTCTCTCGAGAAGAAGAAGTATCTGTTCTGGCCCGTTGTGGTACTTACCATATTGCTCGGCATCTTCAGTATGCAGACGTCTTTCGACTCCAATCTGCAACACATTAATTATATGACCGACCAACAGCGGCAAGACCTCGGTCTGCTATCGGGCAATATGCAGAAAGAAGGGCAAGACTGTATCTATGCCATTGCCGAAGGAAAGAATATGGAAGATGCGCTTGTTGGCAACGAACAGATACAAAAGCAACTGGCAAAACTGTCGCGCGCTAAAGAGATATCATCGGTGAGCGGTATCGGTAGCTTTGTGCTCTCCACTCAAAAACAAAAAGAAGCACTGGCCCGTTGGCAAAAATTCAACAGCACCACATTCCGCACGACATTGCTGAATGAACTGAAACAAAAAGGAGCATCACAAGGATTCTCTGCCGATGCTTTCCAACCGTTCGAAGAACTGCTGACAAAACAATATCAAGTGCAGCCCTCATCTTACTTCGCGCCGATAGAAAAGACGATAGGCAATTCGTATATCACAAAGCAAAAAGACAAAGTTAGCGTGATTAACTTTGTGCAAGTACCGAAACAACATGTTGATGAGGTAAAGAAGAGCCTCGGCACTTCATCCCGATACTTTGCATTCGACCAAGGAGATGTAGGACGAAAGTATGTCGACGCCCTGTCGTTTGACTTCAACTATGTGGGCTACGCCTGCGGATTCATTGTCTTCTTCTTCCTTTGGTTGTCGTTCGGCAGACTGGAGTTGAGCCTCATCTCGTTCTTACCACTTGCCGTGAGCTGGCTATGGATTCTTGGTATCATGGAGTTGCTAGGCATTCAATTCAATATTGTAAACATCATTCTCGCCACTTTCATTTTCGGTCAGGGCGACGACTATACCATCTTTATATCAGAAGGATTGATATCAGAGTATGCCTACGGAAAGAAGATGCTTGCTTCCTATAAGAACAGCGTGGCCCTATCGGCACTCATCATGTTCGTCGGGATGGGAACGCTAGTCTTTGCCCGTCATCCGGCCATGCGGTCGCTGGGCGAAGTCACCATCATCGGAATGTTCACCGTAGTACTGATGGCCTATTATTTTCCACCTTTATTATATAGATGGATTACCACCGTTCACGG
>DAIUBN010000064.1:0-14558 GCA_036846645.1 Bacteroidaceae bacterium
TATTTTTAACTCAAATAGTGCAAATTACATCTGTATATTGACCAATATAGTTAATAATAATAAATTATTTAAATATATTGCCTGTTTTATTTGCTAAATTTATTAATCTATCGCTATATTTGTAGTGCACTTGTAATCGATTAAATCATATTTAAATAGAAAAACAAAATCGTTAACATCATACTTAATATGGAAAAGATAATAGGACTTATTGACGCCCCGTTTACCCCATTTTGCGAAAATGGTGATGTAAATATGGAACCGATTGATAAATATGCTTCAATGTTGGCCAAGAATGGCTTAAAGGGAGTGTTTGTTAATGGTTCGTCGGGTGAAGGTTATATGCTCACCGAAGAAGAGCGTATTGGGTTGGCTGAAAAATGGATGGCCAGTGCTCCTGCCGATTTTAAGGTATTGGTTCATGTAGGAAGCTGCTGTCTTAGAGAAAGTCGCCGTTTGGCAGAGCATGCTCAGTCTATCGGAGCATACGCCATTGGTGCGATGGCTCCTCCTTTCCCTAAAATAGGAAGAATAAAAGAACTCGTAGAATATTGTGAAGAAATTGCATCAGCTGCTCCAAATCTACCCTTCTATTACTATCATATTCCTGCTTTCAATGGTGCTTTTTTACCGATGATCGACTTCTTGAAAGCTGTTGACGGACGCATTCCTAATTTTGCTGGAATCAAATATACTTACGAAAGTTTGTATGAGTACAACCAATGTAGATTATACAAAAACGGTAAGTTTGACATGCTTCATGGACAAGACGAAACAATTCTCCCAAGTTTGGCACAAGGCGGTGCTCAAGGTGGAATAGGTGGAACGACTAATTATAATGGTCGTGAACTGGTTGGTATTATTGATGCATGGAAGAACGGTGACATTGAGACCGCTCGTGAAAAACAAAACTTCTCTCAAGCTGTTATTAATGTTATTTGTCGTTATCGCGGGAATATCGTTGGTGGAAAGAGAATTATGAAGTTGATTGGACTTGATTTAGGTCCCAACAGAAAACCTTTTGCTAATCTGACTACCGAAGAAGAACTCTCTATGAAAAAGGAATTAGAAGAAATCGGATTTTTTGAACGTTGCAATTTGTTGTAATTACTACGAAATGAATCTAAATTAATAATTTATTTATCTACAAACCTAATTTATTTATTTTACCTATGAGAAGAAATCTATTTTTCTTTATGCTGTGTCTCGTCTGTTCTATTGGAATCAGTGCGCAGACCAAAAGCATCTCCGGTGTCGTTAAGGACGCTGCGGGAGAAGCGGTGATAGGTGCCGGAGTTATTGAAGTTGGCACTCAAAGAGGTACACTAACAGATATGGACGGAAAGTTTGTTCTTACTGTTAGTGCCAATGCTAAGATCAAAGTCTCTTATGTTGGTTTTCAATCACAAATAATTGACGTGAAAGGACGTAATAATTTTATTATTCAATTAAAAGAAGAAGACAATGTTCTGAACGAAGTTGTTGTTACAGGTTATGGTGGCAAACAGCTTCGTACCAAAGTGACCAGTTCTATCTCGAAAGTCAAAGAAGATGTGTTCACTACTGGTTTGTTCTCCAATCCTGCCCAGGCGCTTTCGGGTGCTGTAGCCGGTGTTAGAGTACAGCAGTCTTCAGGTAATCCTGGCTCTACTCCAACAATCATTCTTCGTGGTGGTACCGACTATGATGGTTCGGGTTCTCCACTTGTAGTTGTTGATGGTCAGATTCGTGCCAGTATGAGTGATATCAATCCAGAAGATATCGAATCAATGGAAGTACTGAAAGATGCTGGTGCAACAGCTATTTATGGTGCTCGTGCCAATAATGGTGTTGTCCTTATCACAACTAAACGTGGAAAGGCTGGCTCTAGCCAGATTTCATTGAAAGCAAAAGTCGGTTTGAACTACTACAACAATCCTTATGAGTTTATGCATGCCGGCGATTATTTGTATTGGCAGCGTACTGCTATCCAAAAGGCTTCTCAAATGTGGAAGAATGCAGCAGGCGATTGGCAAGGACCGTACAACATGAGCAGTTTGAAGCAAGTACAGCCCTACGGTACAGGAAATAAGTACTGGGCAGATACAGCCAAAACCATTCCTGTTGATGGTAACAAGGTAGGTACTGGTATCTGGGGTGTTTATGATTATAGTGACGACTTGGCTTTCTTGTTGGACCAAGGCGGCTGGGCAAAAATGACCGATCCTGTATATGGCGGCGAAATAATTTATAAAGATACCGATGTGGCTTCTTTGGAGCTGCGCAATCCGGCTGTGTCTCAAGACTACAATATTAGTTTGACCGGCGGTAACGATAAAGGTAGTTACTATGCAAGTATTGGTTATAACAATTCTCAAGGTAATGCTATCGGCAACTGGTACAAACGTCTTACTTTTGTATTGAATGCCGACTATAAGATTAAACCATGGCTGACATCTTCTTCATCTTTGAACTTTGCCGATGCCAAATGGTATGGCCTTTCTCCTAAATCTAGTGAAGGCAACTATTTCTCTCGTGCATTCTCTCTTCCTCCAACATTCAGAGGATACAATGCAAATGGCGAACTTTTGTTGGGTAATAATAGTGGTGATGGTAACCAAAATTATAATATTGATAAGTTTCATCGCGACAATAATACCGATAAGTTTACTATGGTTCAGGCATTCGATATCAAATTTATGGAAGGACTTAACCTTAAGTTGACAGCCAACTGGCTTTATTCAGAAGATAAAGAAGAAGCTTTCGATCAGGACTACTTGAACTCTCCGGGCAACTATAACAGATCTCGTAACTCAAGTGCCATTTATGATCGTGTTCTTTATCAGACTTATAATGCAGTGCTGAACTACAACAAGCAGATTACTAAAGATCATTATGTAGCAGCGATGTTGGGTTTCGAGTACTACGATGAATATGATAAAGGTTTCTCTGCATCAGGTAGTGGTGCTCCATCTGACGACTTCTCTGATTTGCAGTTCACCAAGACAGATCAAGGATTGCGCAGTATCGATTCTTGGCATACTCGCCAGCGTATCATGTCTTTCTTTGGCCGTTTGAACTATGACTTCCAATCTAAATACTTATTCTCTTTCGTATTCAGAAGAGATGGTTACTCAAGATTGGCAAAAGATAACCGTTGGGGCTTCTTCCCTGGTGTCACTGCTGGTTGGGTATTTGGTAAGGAGAAGTTTATGGAGTCTTTATCTAATGTCGTCTCTTTTGCCAAACTTCGTGTAAGCTACGGTGTGAATGGTAATGTAAACAGAAACTGGGTAGGCGATTATACAGTTCAAGGTGCTTACGGTGCTACTACTTATAATGGTTCTACAGGCTACTTGTTGTCTACACTGCCCAATCCTTACTTGAAGTGGGAAAAATCAAATACTTTTGAAGTCGGTTTGGATCTCAGCTTCTTGCAGAACAAAATCAATACCAATTTTACTTACTATAACCGTCTGACAAGTAATAAGTTTGCTACTATTCCATTGCCTGTTTCTTCTGGCGTAAGTGGCTTTACCTCTAATAATGGTAAGATGCGCAACTCGGGTATTGAGATGGAAATGAGTTTCCGTCCTATCGAAACTAAAGATTGGAAATGGAATATCTCAGTCAATGCAGCATACAATGTCAATAAGGTAGTAGCTCTGCCTTACAACGGATTGGAGAGCAATCGTCAGGGTGCATTCCAAGTATATTCTGGCAACGGAGATGAAAAGATTTGGGTAGGTGGTTATCAAGAGGGACAAACCCCAGGCGATATCTATGCTTATCAGGCAGACGGACTCTATCGTTCTGACGCTGAAGTGCCAGGCAACCTTGTCGATATTTCTATCGGTAACAATGGCTCTAACAACAAACCGCTTTATGGTCCTACTAAGTTTGCTGCTCTCTCTGAGGCAGATAAAGCAAAGAAAGTAGCTTATCCTGTTCAGGCAGGTGATGTGAAATGGAGAGACGTGAATGGTGACGGTACAATCGATCAGTTTGACCGGGTGAAAGTGGGCAACTCTATGCCTAAATGGACTGGTGGTATCAATACATCAGCTTCTTGGAAAGATCTGACTCTTAGTGTTCATATGGACTTTGCTCTTGGCTTCAAGATTGTAGACTGGAGAACTCCATGGATTATGGGTAATATGCAAGGTACCTACAACTCTATCACTGATACTAAGGATACTTGGACGGTTGATAATCCAAATGCTAAATATCCTACTTATATTTGGGCAGACCAGCTGGGTAAGAGAAACTATGCTCGTGACACTTCTATGTTTATCTACAATGGCAACTATCTGTCATTCCGTGAAATCAGTTTGAGCTATCGCTTGCCGAAATTATTGGTTCAAAAGTTGAACATGGCTAATGTAGAGTTCTCAGTAACTGGTCAGAACCTTGGTTATCTGACAGCAGCTAAACATGTTTACACTCCTGAGGTATCAAGCAACAATGGTGGATATCCATTGCCACGTACTGTTGTATTCGGAGTAAATGTCACATTCTAAATCGTTGGAGGATTAATAATGAAAAAGATATTATATACTTTATCTGTAGTATTGACGCTGACATTGTTCAGCTCTTGCAACTCTCTTGAATTGAGCCCTGAAGATTATTATGGAAGTAGTAACTTCTGGACAAAAGAATCTCAGGTATCGGGCTTCTTGAACGGATTGTATAGCAATCTGCGTGGCCGTTACAATATGTTCTTTATTCTTGGTGAATGCCGTGGCGGTACTTCTAAAACCGGTACTTCTTCATTGGCTACATCTATTAATTATAGCAGCCCTATCAAAGACAATACTCTGACGGCTAGCAATACTGGCGTTACTTCTTGGAATGGTCTATATAGCAATATCCTTCAAGTGAATCTGTTCATTCAGAATTTGGAGAATGGTTGTACTTTCCTCACCGAAGCACAGCGCAATAGTTATCTGGCTCCTGCTTACGGATTGAGAGCACTCTATTATTTCACTCTCTACCGTACTTATGGCGGTGTCCCATTGGTGACGACAGTGAAATTGCTCGATGGTCAGATTGCTGCCGATGCTCTTTATACAGCTCGTTCAACTCCAGAGGAGACCATGAAGCAAATTAAATCTGATATAGATAAGTCAGAACAACTTTATGGCACCGATCTCACACCAAGTATGAATTCTTGGACGGGATATGCTACGCTGATGTTGAAGGGCGAAATCTATTTGTGGTCGGCAAAGGTTACAACTGGAGATCATACCGCTACTGGCTCAACAGACTTGCAGATTGCAAAAACTGCTCTTCAATCTGTTGTATCGAGTGGTAAATATAGTCTGAATAGTAGTTTCTCTTCAGTATTTACAGATAAGACCGAAAAATCAAATAAAGAAGTTATCTTCTCTATTTTCTTCAAAGATAAAGAATCTACCAATGCCGGTAGCTACTTCGTATATGCCGACCAAGGTTTTGTGGGTTCTAAATATTCTCGTAGCGGCACAGTATTGAATGATGTATTGGATTTGCGTAATTCGGGATTGTTGCGTCATGAATATAAAGAATCTCTTTGGAGAAGTTTTAACGAGGCAGATACTCGCCGAGATGCTACTTTCTTGGATTATTACGATAATGCTTCTCAAAAGAACTTTGGTTGCTTGATGTTGAAATATACAGGCTCTATCTCTAATAGTGTCAGAGTGTACGACTCAAATGTTATTGTCTATCGTTATTCGGATGCATTGTTGATGCTTGCTGAGATTGAAAATGCATTAGGTGGTGATCCTTCTTCTTATATTAATCAGGTTCGCCAGCGTGCTTATGGTTCGGCTTGGGGAGATGCTTATAAGTTTACTTCTTCCAGCTTTGCTGCCAATGAAATGGCTATTCTTCACGAAAGAGATAAAGAGTTCGTTGGTGAAGGCAAACGTTGGTTCGATGTAGTTCGTATGCAGGATGCTTCTCATAAATCATTAGCATTCTCTGCCAATGCAAATTATGCACTCAATTATGGCGAAGAACCTTCTGCACTGCTCACCGATGCTCAGGCATATATGTTGCTTTGGCCAGTTGATACCGGTGTGCTCAACGGTGATAATCTGGTTAAACAAACTCCAGGATACTAAACTATTTCAATATTATCACTAATAATAGGGAGGGGATGGTCTTGCTACCTTTCCCCTCCCTTCTTATCTAAAGGTTAAAGGAATAACATGTATAATAAGGTAAAGCTCTTTCTATTATTACTTTTTCTTCCGCTTGCATCTTCATCAATCATTCAGGCTCAAGAGAATCTTGATTCGATGTGGGGCGATCATACGGCGGTCAAGAATGGATTGTCTTCTCATTTGTTCGATTGGGGGAATTATGCCATGTTTATTCATTGGGGACTCTATTCACAAGTTGGAAACCAATGGAAAGGACAAACTTATTATGGTGCTTCCGAATGGATCATGAACAAGCTGATGGCAGATATTCCTTTGAACGAATATAAGGCTATCGCCAAACAGTTCAATCCAATAGAATTTGATGCCGAGAAGATAGTGAAGCTGGCTAAAGATGCTGGAATGAAATACATCATTATTACTGCCAAGCATCATGATGGCTTTGCCATGTACAATTCGAAGGCTTGCGATTTCAATATCGTGAAACAGACTCCTTTTGGCCGCGATCCGATGAAAGAGCTGGCCGATGCTTGCCATCGACAGGGTTTAGGATTTGGATTCTATTATTCTCATAATAAAGATTGGACCTATCCTGGTGGTAATGGCGGACCGGAATATGATGAAAACGGCGTGAGAAAGACTTTCGATGATTATTTCAATGAGAAATGTTGGCCACAGGTCGAAGAACTGACTAAGAACTACGGTGATATCGAACTCATTTGGTTTGATACTCCTGGTGGAATGCCTGAGAAATATGCCAAGAAACTAGTGGAAGTGGTTCATCGCAACCAACCTCATGCCTTGGTCTCTGGAAGAGTTGGATATGACATGGGCGATTATCGTACTCTCGGAGATATGGAAATACCGTTAGAGAATATTGAAGGACGTTGGGAAAGCATTGATGTGACCAATGATTCTTGGGGCTATGCCTGGTATGACCAGAATTGGAAAACTCCGAAACAGATTCTTTCTTCCCTCATTTCTGTTGTAGCAAGAGGAGGCACTTTTATGCTTAATGTTGGTCCCGACGGTAAAGGCAATATTCCCGAGCAAGCTCAGTGGTCGCTTCGCAAAGCCGGTGAATGGTTGAAAATCTATCCCGAGGTGGTTTATGGAGCAGGTCCTTCTCCTTGGAAGCATGCTATGCCATGGGGTGATGTGACTACCAATAATGGAAAACTCTATCTCGCTATTTATACTTGGCCTGCTAATGGCAAATTATATCTTCCAAACTTCAAAGGTGGTATTAAGGATGTGCAACTTCTACTCGGTAATCAAAAGAAGAAGCTGAAGTATAGCAAACAGTCGGATTGGTTGGAAATTAGTATACCTATGCCAGTCCCCAATTCATTAGTATCTGTCATTGAATTGACTCCATTGTCATCTGATGTTAGCATAGATTCTACTTTGGCCGTCGATCCCCTCTTAGGGTTGCAGGCCTCTGTGAAGTTTGCTAAAGTCGAAAATGGCAAGATGTCGAGTAAAAGATGGATGGAAAAGTTTGGAGAATGGAAAACAGATTATATTGTATCCAATTGGACTGATAGTACCGTCGTATCGTGGACTACTGATGTTAAGGACTCTGGAATGTATCAAGTCGGACTTCGTTATGCTGCCGGTCAACGTGTTGTATGGAAAGTCAGTTTGGACGGTGAAAGTAATATACAAAATCAACAAGGTGGTACCAATTCATTCTTAACTTATCCTATCGGTTGGATTAGAATTGATAAACCTGGTAGACACCGTATTTCTGTGCAGGCCTTAGGTGGAAATCTACAAAGTGTTCAACTCTCTTCTTTTTCTATTGTCCCTATTTAGATAAAGCTGAATATGACTCATTTTATAGAGAATGAAATGAAAAAATTATAGAATTACATACGTTAATAACTAAATGTCAAATTAAACAATTAAATATAACTATGACAGACGAACAAAAAAAATATTTGGAAGGATGTCGCGATAAATATCGCTCTGACTTAATCACTAATATCTTTCCTTTCTGGATGAAATATGGTCTGGATACAGTAAATGGTGGCGTTTATACCTGTCTTGATAGAGAGGGAACGTTGATGGATACTACCAAGTCTGTATGGTTTCAGGGCCGTTTCGGCTTTATCTGTGCCTACGCTTTCAATCATATCGAGAAGAATGCACAGTGGCTCGAAGCTTCTTTAAGTTGTATCAACTTTATCGAAAAGCATTGTATTGATACAGATGGTCACATGTTCTTTACGGTGACTGCCGAAGGCGAACCGATTCAGAAACGCCGCTATGTCTTCTCAGAATGCTTTGCTGCTATGGCAATGGCCGAATATGCCAAAGCTAGTGGTGATAAAGTTTATGCCAAGAAGGCGCTCGATATGTTCCTTTCTATCCGCCGCATGTTGTCTACTCCCGGCTTCCTGCCTGCTAAGACAACAGTGAAGGGACGCAGTCATTCCATTACTATGATGCTGATTAATGTAGCACTTATTGTGAAACAGGTGATTGAAGATCCTGCTCTCGACGAACAGATAGATAGTTCGCTCTATGATATCGAACATTATTTTATGAACGAAGAATATAAGGCATTGCTCGAATCGGTTACTCCCGATGGCAAGTTGATTGATACTTGTGCCGGACGTACCATCAATCCGGGGCATTGCATCGAAACGGCTTGGTTCATTATGGAAACAGCTAGAGCCAAAGGCAACGATAGTCATCTCGATGAATTGGCAGTCAAAATTTTGGATTGGTCGTATCAGTGGGGCTGGGATACAACTTATGGAGGTATTATCAACTTCCGTGATTGTCGAAATTTCCCTCCACAAGATTATTCGCAAGATATGAAATTCTGGTGGCCTCAATGCGAAACGATTATTGCTTCTCTTTATGCTTATCGTATCACCGGTAACGAAAAATATTTAGCAATGCACTTCTTGGCCAACGAATGGGCTTACGACCATTTGGAAGACAAAGAATTTGGCGAATGGTATGGCTATTTGCATCGTGACGGCTCTGTAGCCCAACCAGCTAAAGGCAATATCTTTAAAGGACCGTTCCATGTGCCTAGAATGATGATCAAGTCTTATTTGCTTTGTGAGGAGATATTGAGAAATGAGAAATAAGTAATATAGATGATAGAGTAAATACGATAAAATGAGGAAGTACCTTATATCTGCTATTGTATTGCTTTGGGCTGTTGTTACTATAGCTTCCAAACCCATAAAGGTGGCTTGTGTCGGCAACAGTATTACCTATGGCTATGGGTTACAAAATAGAGCAGAAGAGGCCTACCCTTCGCAGCTGCAGCAAATGCTTGGTAGTCGTTATGAAGTAGGTAACTTTGGCAAGTCCGGCGCTACCTTATTATATAGAGGACATCGACCGTATATTCAGCAAGAAGAGTTTCGTAAAGCTATGGCATTTGCTGCCGATATCGTGGTAATTCATCTAGGAATCAACGATACCGACCCACGAGATTGGCCTAACTATCGTGACGACTTTGCAAAAAACTATCTTGCTTTGATAGATTCATTCCGAGTCGCCAATCCGAAGAGTCGTATCTTGATAGCTCGAATGACGCCTATTGCCGATCGTCATCCTCGATTCTTGTCGGGCACTAGAGATTGGCATGCTCAGATTCAGTCGGCTATCGAATGGGTGGCAAAACGTGCCGATGTGCAACTCATTGATTTCTTCGAACCCCTCTATCATTATCCTTTTATGCTTGCCGATGCTATTCACCCCAATGCCGAAGGGGCGATGATATTGGCTCGAACAGTTTATTCTTCTATTACCGGTGATTTCGGCGGATTGCAAGTGCCTTCTGTCTATTCGGACAATATGGTGGTGCAGCGTGATGAACCTTTGATGATTCATGGCATAGCCAATGCCGGCGAACGGATAACGGTTACTGTCGGTCCTCAAAAGGCGGTTGCAGTTGCTGCTCTCAATGGCCGTTGGAATATAACGTTGCAGCCACTTGCAGCCGGTGGTCCCTATACCATTAGTATCTCTTCATCAAAAAAGAAGCTGATATATAAGAATGTCCTTTCGGGCGAAGTGTGGCTCTGCTCAGGTCAGTCCAATATGGAGTTTATGCTTCGTCAGACATCTACTGCTAAGGCCGATATACCACTTGCCGATAACAATCAAATCAGGTTGTTGGATATGAAAGCCAATTGGCGCACTGATGCAGTAGAGTGGAATAGCTCTACACTCGATTCTCTTAATCATCTTCAATACTACAAACCTATGTCATGGACTCTTTGCAGTCCGCAGTCGGCGGCACAATTTTCTGCCGTTGCCTACTATTTTGGCCGTATGCTTCAAGATAGTCTGCATGTTCCTGTCGGTTTGATATGCAATGCTGTCGGTGGTTCGCCTACCGAATCATGGATAGATAGAGCATCTCTCGAAAACAACTTCCCTGAGATACTTCGTGATTGGACTCACAATGATTTTATTCAGGATTGGGTGCGTCAACGCGCTTCGCAGAATATCAAAAAGTCCGTCGATAAACTTCAACGTCATCCTTACGAGCCTTGTTATCTTTACGAAGCAGGTATCCTCCCTTTGAAGCAGTATAATATAAAAGGTGTGATTTGGTATCAGGGAGAATCGAATGCCCACAATGTGGATGCTCATGCTAAGCTGTTCAAACTACTTGTCGATAGTTGGCGGCATACTTGGAATAATCCTCTTTTGCCATTCTATTATGTACAACTCTCCAGTCTCAATCGTCCGTCGTGGACTTGGTTCCGCGATAGCCAGCGTCTGCTGATGCAACAGATTCCTCATGTAGGAATGGCTGTTTCGAGCGACTATGGCGATTCTCTCAATGTTCATCCCACCAACAAACTTCCCGTTGGTGAACGTTTGGCTCGTTGGGCATTGTCTCAAACGTATGGTATGTCAAATGTCGTTCCTTCCGGACCGCTATATAGGTCGGTAGAATATAAAGGAAAGTATGCTTTTGTCCGTTTCGATTATGGAAAAGAAATGCATTCTTCGGATGGCGGCAAGTTGCGTGGCTTCGAAATTTCTCAAGATGGCGTGTTCTTTTATCCCGCTTCAACAAACGTTGAAGGAGATATTATAAAACTTTGGAATGATGCTATTCCGGCACCTCGTTATATCCGATATGGTTGGCAACCCTTCACTCGTTCCAATTTGGTGAATAGTTATGGCTTGCCCGCTTCCACATTTAAAACTTATTGATTATATTTGTAGAAAAAGAAAGAAAAAGAAAGAAATGAAAATACAAACTTCGAAAATATATCCTTGGGTTGTCGTTGGACTCCTTTGGGTGGTGGCTCTCCTTAATTATATGGATCGCCAGATGCTCTCAACAATGCGTGATTCAATGCAGATAGATATCAAAGAGCTTGAGTCTGCTGCCAACTTTGGTAGTCTGATGGCGATATTCCTTTGGATATATGGTTTTATTAGTCCCGTAGCGGGTGCCGTCGCCGATCGTATCAGTCGCAAGTGGCTCATCGTTGGCTCGCTGGGCGTTTGGTCGGTCGTGACACTTCTTATGGGCTATTGCTCAACATTCAACCAAATATATTGGCTTCGTGCTCTGATGGGAGTGAGCGAGGCTCTCTATATCCCTGCTGCTTTATCATTGATAGCCGATTATCATACTGGCAAAGCCCGCAGTCTGGCTATCGGTATCAACATGACCGGATTGTATATGGGACAAGCTATTGGTGGCTTCGGGGCAACAATTGCCGCCGCCTTCTCATGGCAGTCCACTTTCCATTGGTTCGGCATCATAGGAATAGCATACGCTATTATCCTTATTATCTTCCTTCACGAAAAGAGAGAAGAGAGAGTCAATGTTAATAAGGTAGAACCGGCATTTCAGAAAGAGCCGGTTTGGAAAAGTTTCTCCCTTATCTTCTCTAATGTGGCATTTTGGGTGATACTATTCTATTTCGCATCTCCTTCTTTGCCGGGATGGGCTACCAAAAATTGGCTCCCAACGCTCTTCGCTGATAGTTTAGGTATACCGATGTCGCAAGCCGGACCGTTATCGACCATTACCATCGCTGTGTCTTCTTTTATTGGAGTGATAGTTGGTGGACCGTTGTCCGACCGTTGGGTGAAGTGCAATATTCGGGGAAGAATCTATACCGGTGCTATCGGATTGTCTTTGATGATTCCTGCACTTATACTCTTGGGACTCGGACATAGTTTGCCCGCAGTGATGGGTGCCGCCCTTTGTTTTGGTATCGGCTACGGAATGTTCGACACCAACAATATGCCTATTCTTTGTCAGTTTGTCCCGTCGCGTCAACGTGCTACTGCCTACGGACTGATGAATATGACGGGTGTGTTTGCCGGAGCAATGATAACAAAAGTATTGGGTAAGTGGACCGATCAAGGAAACTTGGGTTTAGGTTTCGCTTTCCTTGCGGCCGGAGTAGCTTTAGCACTGATACTACAATTGTCCGTGCTACGTCCGAAGACCGATAATATGGAATAATCTCTTCTGCGAGATGCTTTTTTATAAAAATAGGCTTCTTTTATTTGAATTCTGAAAATAGATTTATATCTTTGGGATACTTAACAATATCATTAAAATACAACGTAATGGAAACAACTAATAAATTACCTCAGAAAGAAAATATTACATATAAGGAGTTCCTGCAAGGTGTACCTTCTAATCTCAATTACGAGTTTAATTTCTTGAAAGGACTCGACGAAGAGCAATTGCAGCAAGAGATAAAGAAAATTCTGATAGGCTTCGCTACTATCGTGATAGGAGCTATCGCTATTCTTATCCCAACTTGCCTGCAATAACAAAAAATCATAGTTATCGTACGCTCGTTACGTCAGTATGTTTCTCTAAAAACATCAAGACGTTGTCGGAAAAACATATTGATGTTACGTCGGTAACGTCCTTATAAAATTTTGGAATTGTCTTTATAAAAAATGACTTGCTGTGTAGGGCGGCGCTCCAAGTCTCGAGAGCGGACGATTCAAATATCGTACGTCCGCGATTCATCAATCGATGGCTGATGAGATATGTCTCGTCAGCCATCGATTTAGTTTTTCTCCCTCCAGGGACTTTTATCATATACTATGTTCAGCCTAATTCTATTGATTATCAGTAAATTAAGTCAAATCAGGTTCGAAATGGTATAGGGTAGAGTGCTATTATAAGTTGAATATCAGCGTTTTAATACTTGCTGCTGTTTTCTTGACAAAGTATTAGTACGCTGTTAGTCAACAACTTGATTCACTCCTGAATAGACCAACTTAAGCCACCGTCAGCCTCAATAGCTTATATAGCAGTACTTTCCACTGAAGATAAGTGTTGGTGAAAGTCGTAGGAGTGTTTTTTATCTTCATTCGATCCCTTGAAGTATCTCTCGTGCCTGATTGACAAAGAAGGAAGCCGGTTTTTTGTATAAATCGAGTTCGTTGAATAGGCTAAGAGCTTTGTCTATCTGCTGGAGCTGGGCGGGAGTGGCTGTTTTGCGCAGTACTTTAATCTTTTCGAAGGCCTGGATGCCATCGATGAAGCGTTCCCAACGGATAGAAGGACGTGGACCGGGGTAGATGATATAGGTATCGCCTGCTGCCCAAGCTGTGAAACGGCTATCTTGTAGCGGTGACTTATTCCAGTGGCAGAGTGACCAACGTAGATAGCCGTTGAGATTCTCTTTGGCAGCGTGCCAGCCTAGCCATTCGGATTCTGCCGGTGGACTGAAGGTGAAAGTATTGGGGAATGGTTCCGAACAACTGGTATAATAGGTCGTTGTTTTTCCTTCCTGGCGACGTTTCTGTTTCACTTCTTCGGGGAAGGTGTCGGTGAGCGATACACAATAATCGTCGAGTTCATAGAACAGTTCCTTATGGAGTCCGCCAGCCATTGACACCTTGAAGTTCTTATCGGCACGGCGTATCAGGCTCAGCGTAGTCTTCATGATTTCCGCCGGACGTTCATCCATAGCAATATAAGTGATGTCGAACCATCCTTTTTCTTTGAGGTGAGTAGCAAAAGAACGTAGAAATGCCATCCACATCTCTTCGTAGGCAGCTTCGCCTGGTTTTGTCTTCATCTCTTTTATTTCGTGAGTGGCTTGGTCGTAGTAACTGAAAGACAACTTCCAGGGAACCATCGAGTAGCAACCAATCTCTTTGTTGATGCCCAGATTCATCATGAACGATACCCATTTGTCGAAAACAGTATAGTCGAACGACCAGCTTCCGTCGAGAAGCCTTGTCCAGCCTATCATGGAGTCGTAATAGTCGTAAGTCTGTCCATTCCACGGCTTATGGATAATAGAAGTAGTGATAACCTTACCTCCGGCGTCGCGGTACATCTCCATATAGGGTTTCATGGTATCGAAATGCTCTTTACTCCAAAGTTTCAAACCATAATAACGAGCAATGGCGAAAGGATTCTGCCATAAATCGAGATGGAAGGACCAATCT
>DAIUBN010000065.1:0-14452 GCA_036846645.1 Bacteroidaceae bacterium
ATGAAGAAATTATCAAGGGTTACATCAAGTGCCGCACTAAGGGTGGTATGATTGTTGATGTATTCGGAATCGAAGCATTCTTGCCAGGTTCACAAATCGATGTTAAACCTATCCGCGACTACGATATCTTCGTTGGCAAGACAATGGAATTCAAAGTTGTCAAAATCAACCAGGAATACAAAAACGTTGTTGTATCTCACAAGGCACTCATCGAAGCAGAGCTCGAGCAACAGAAGAAAGAAATTATCAGCAAACTCGAAAAAGGTCAAGTACTCGAGGGAACTGTCAAAAATATCACATCTTACGGTGTATTCATCGACTTGGGTGGCGTAGATGGTTTGATCCATATTACAGACCTCTCTTGGGGACGTGTTAGCGATCCTCACGAAGTTGTCACACTCGACGAGAAACTCAATGTCGTTATCCTTGATTTCGACGACGAGAAGAAACGTATCGCTCTTGGTTTGAAACAACTTACTCCTCATCCATGGGATGCACTTGATCCTAACCTCAAAGTTGGTGATCATGTTAAAGGTAAAGTCGTTGTTATGGCTGACTATGGTGCATTTGTTGAAATCGCTCCGGGCGTTGAAGGTCTTATCCACGTTAGCGAAATGTCATGGTCACAACACCTACGTACAGCTCAGGACTTCATGAAAGTTGGAGACGAAGTAGAAGCAGTTGTTCTTTCACTCGACCGTGCAGAACGCAAAATGTCTTTGGGTATCAAACAACTCAAACAAGATCCTTGGGAAACTATCGAAGAGAAGTATCCTGTTGGTTCAAAACATTCTGCTATCGTTCGCAACTTCACCAACTTCGGTGTATTTGTTGAAATCGAAGAAGGCGTTGACGGCTTGATCCACATCTCTGACCTTTCTTGGACAAAGAAAATCAAACACCCATCAGAATTCACTAAACTTGGCGAATCTATCGATGTTATCGTTCTCGAAATAGACAAAGAGAACCGTCGTTTGAGCCTTGGCCACAAACAACTCGAAGAGAATCCTTGGGATGTATTCGAAACTATCTTCACAGTTGGTTCAGTACACGAAGGACAAATCATCGAAATGTTGGATAAGGGTGCAGTTGTTGCATTACCTTACGGCGTAGAAGGTTTCGCTACTCCTAAACATCTTGTAAAAGAAGATGGTTCACAAGCTCAGCTTGATGAGAAACTTGAGTTCAAAGTAATCGAATTCAATAAAGATTCTAAGAGAATCATTCTTTCTCACAGCCGTATCTTCGAAGATGCTAAGGGTACAGACAAACCAGCTAAGAAAGCAAACAACAACCGCAAGAAAGCTAACGATACTCCAGCTATCCAAAACCAAGCTGCTTCTACAACACTTGGTGATCTCGATGTTCTCGCTTCTTTGAAAGAGAAGATGGACGAAGACAAGAAAGAAGCTAAAGCTGCTGCAAAAGCAGAAAAAGCAGAAGAGGTTAAAGCTGAAGAAGCTAAAGTAGAAGAAGCTCCAAAGGCAGAAGAAGCTGCAACAGAGGAAGCTCCTAAAGCTGAATAATATTTATTTAAGCTAATATAAAGAAGAGGGGGTTGCAAATTTTGCAACCCCCTCTTTTATTAAGTCAATATTTAATTTCCAATATTAATTGTGTGTATCAAGATAAACGACATGAGTCTGTAGGTATTCTTCAAGACCATGTTTGCCATCAGCACCACCAATACCCGATTTACGCCAACCGGCATGGAAACCTTGCATTGCTTCGAAATTCTCACGATTTACGTATGTCTCACCAAACTTCAACGAACGCATCAGTTTGAAAGCTGTATCCAGGTCGCGGGTATAGATGGATGACGTCAAACCATATTCGCAATCGTTGGCCATTGTAATGGCTTCATCTATATCATTATATTCTACGATAGGAAGTACAGGACCAAATGTCTCTTGCTGAATAATATCCATATCCTGTTTAGCATCAACAAGCAGGGTCGGCTCAATGAAATATCCTTTGCTTCCAATACGATGGCCACCGCAAAGCAACTTACATCCTTGTTTGATAGCATTATCAATCTTTGCTTCAACAGTTTTCAGTGCATTAGCTTCTACAAGCGGTCCCATATCGAGATCAGCAATTTCTGAAGGATTACCTACTTTGACTTTCTTCAGTCCTTCGAACATCTTCTCAATAACTTTATCTTTCACACTCTTGTGAACATAAACACGCTCGGCATTATTACAAACCTGACCGGTATTGATAACACGAGAAGCAATGATTGAATTGACAGCCAAATCAAGATCAGCGTCAGGAAGAACAATAGCCGGAGCCTTACCACCAAGCTCTAACGATACCTTAGTAATATTAGGAGCAGCAGCAAGCATAATCTGTTGTCCCGCAGACACACTACCTGTAAGACTTACCATTCCAACTTTAGGATTGCTTGCCAAAGCATTACCAATAACCGAACCACGACCATTGATAATATTGAATACACCAGCAGGCAGACCCACTTCTTCTACAATCTGAGCAAATACATATGCATTCTCCGGTGTGAGCTGACTAGGTTTAAGCACGATAGTGTTACCTGTAACCAATGCAGGAGCAGCTTTACGGGCAATCAAGAAGAAAGGAAAGTTCCAAGGCAATATACCGGCAGTGACACCAATCGGTTTTTTGAAAAGGAAAATATTCTCGTTTGGACGATCACTCTGAATAATCTCACCTTCATAACGGCGTGCCCATCCGGCCATATAGTCAATATAATCAGCTGTAAACATCACCTCTACATTGGCAAGAGCTTGAGTTTTACCACCTTCACGAACAATGATATCGGTAAGTTCTTTCTCACGTTTACGAATGCCAGCAGCAATCTTCATCAAGTATTGTCCACGCTCTACAGCAGGAACCTGTTCCCATTTAAGTTGAGCCTTTTCGGCTGCCAATACAGCTTCATCGGCATCTTCACATGTTCCTTCTGGTTGGCGACTAATCACTTCTTCGGTTGATGGATTGAGTACATCAATCCATTTGCCCGACCTATTCTCAACGAACTTGCCGTTGATAAACATTCTTAATTCTTTCATGGTCGTAATTTAATTGGTTTTTAAATAAATAATAGCGTTCTCTGTTTATATCAAAGTTAGAAATTATAATTATTCACACTCAAGAATTTAATACAATTTAGTGAGATTTTTAAAACCTTATAAGTATGGTTCAGCACAGTTGATGTGAAAACATTTCTGAAATATCAAAACTACATGAATCAACTTTAATCACTAGCCATAATATCTGTAATACCTAGAGAAATCTTAATATTTCATAATTAACAATCTTGTTAATAACAACCTATTAAAAATCTCCTTTTCTTTGTACTAACAATTTTGTTAGACTATATTGATAAACTAAATTATTAAGAAGATGACAATACAAGCAAGTACCTCAGAAAGAGCCATTTTAGAGGCTGCCGAAAGAGAGTTTATGACCAAAGGTTACGATGGAGCCAAGACTCAATCGATAGCCAAAGAAGCTGGAGTGACACATGCCATGCTGCATTATTACTTCCGTAGCAAGGAAAACCTCTTCAATAAAGTATTCGAAGAGAAAACAGGAATCATGTTGCAAGCTATTATTTCTGCTTTTCAAGATAACGAAGGCAACTTCTACGAAAGATTGGAGAAAGTTATTGAAGCACATTTCGACTTTCTTGCAAAAAATCCCGATTTGCCACGTTTCATTATCAACGAAGTGATATCTAAACCCGAAAGGGCAGATTTCTTAAAGAACAGAGTGTTGCAAATGATTGGTAAGGTGACCTCTAGTATCGAGAAAGAAGTGAATGACTTGATTAAAGCTTGCGAAATCAACGACATCAAGATTATCGATTTGCTATTGGATGTCGCCTCACTCAACTTGTTTGTCTTCATTGCCTTGCCCATCATCCGCAACTTCAGAGGTAACTTCTACCCTACCGAAAAGGATTTCTTGGAAGCAAGAAAACAAGAGACCATTAGAATTATTCTAGGCCGATTACGTAATAAAGAATACTCAATATGAAAAAGTTCACTGTTTTACTCATTTTCATGCTGAGTCTGACCGGTGTCAAGGCACAGCAACTCACGATAGACGAATGCCAACGCTTGGCTCGCGAGAACTATCCGTCTATCCATCAGTTCGGATTCATCGAAAAGTCCAATCAATATTCTATCGAGAATGCCCGAACAGCCTATTTGCCACAAATCAGTCTGTCGGGACAAGCTACTTATCAAAGTGCAGTGAGTGAGTTCCCCGACCAGATGAAGCAACTCTATACCAAATCGGGTATCGATATGAAAGGATTGAGCAAAGATCAATATAAGATAGGTGTCGACGTCAATCAAGTGATTTGGGATGGCGGTCTCACCAAATCCAAGAACGGTATCACTCAATCTGAAGGAGATGTAGAGAAACAACAAGTAGAAGTCGAACTTTATGGACTGAAGGACAGAGTCAACTCATTATTCTTCGGCATTCTGATGATTGAGGCACAAGAGAAACAAAACCTCAATACTCAAGAGATGCTTCAGACCAATTGTAATAAGGTACAGACCATGATCAACAATCATACTGCTCTGCAAAGCGATTTGGATGTGATGAAGGCAGAATTGGTCACCACCCGTCAGCAATACACTCAATTGGTTTCTGCCTGTCAGTCATATCGACAGATGTTGGGACTCTTCATCCATAAGGATATGAGCAACATAGAACTACAAATGCCAACTACTCAAACAGAAGAGACACAAACTGTGAATCGTCCCGAACTCCAACTTTTCGACACGCAGCAGAAATCGCTCACTGCCAAACGAAAAGCCATACTTGCTGCACTCAATCCACAAATCGGAGCCTTTGCTCAAGGATACTACGGCAAGCCAGGAATGAACATGTTTAAAGACATGGTAGAAAACAAATTTTCACTCAATGCCATGATTGGAATCAGATTGAGATGGAACCTCAGCGGACTATACACCAAGAAACGCGACCTAAGCAATATAGACATCGCATCACAACGTATCGAGACTCAACGCCAGACTTTCCTCTTCAACACCATGCTCACTACAACAAAACAACAGAATGCTATCGGCGAGATGAAGAAGATACTCTCCGACGACGACGAGATTATCCGTTTGCGTCAATCGGTACGGAAGACTACTGAGAGCAAACTCAGCAATGGCATTATCAATACAAGCGACTTGGTTCGCGATATCACAAACGAAAACAATGCCCGTATTGCCAAAGCATCTCACGAAATAGAACTCCTCAATAGAATATATCAACTCAAAAACACTATCAATCAGTAACGCCATATGAAAAAGATTATATTATTCAGCCTAGCCATCGCCATGATGACAAGCTGCACCAACAACAATAAAAAGTTTGACGCCGCAGGTACATTCGAAGCAACAGAAGTCAACGTATCGAGTGAAGCCGCTGGACGTATCATGTCGCTCAATGCCGCAGAAGGAACAAACGTTCAGGCCGGCGAAATGCTGGGAGCCATCGATTCGGTGCAACTCTATCTACAAAAGATTCAGCTTTCTCGAAACATTACCACTGTGAGAAGCAATACACCTGCTATCAACACCCAGGTTGCTGCCATTCGTTCCGAAATCAGCAAGCAACAGACAGAGCGTCAGCGCATCATCAACTTGATGAAAGGCGGAGCTGCGACACAGAAGCAACTCGACGATATCAACTCGGCTATTAAGGTATTGAACAATCAGCTGGCGGCACAACAATCCACACTTCAGAACAACGTAAAGAACATCAATGCCCAAAGTTCTACTATCCAAGTGCAGATAGCACAGATGCAGGATAAGCTCAACAAGTGCCGTATCGTATCGCCCGTCACCGGTACCATTATCGAGAAATATACCGAAGCCGGAGAAATGGCAGTCATCGGCAAACCACTCTTCAAAATTGCCGACTTGAAGAATGTATTTCTTCGTGTTTACCTCACCTCGGCACAACTGGCAGGTATCAAGCTAGGTCAGAAGGTCAGTGTATTTGCCGACTATGGCAATCAGCAGAAGAAATACGGAGGCACTATCACATGGATATCACCTAAGGCAGAATTTACACCCAAAAGTATTCCTACTGCCGATGACCGTGAAAATATGGTCTACGCCGCCAAGGTCAGTGTGCCCAACGACGGATATATAAAGATAGGTATGTACGGCTATATCAATTTCTAAATGCCATGAACTCTATCAGTGTAAACGACATATCGAAGAATTACGGCAAAGTAAAAGCGCTGCAACACATCTCGTTCGAAGTCGAGAAGAACGAGATATTCGGACTTATCGGTCCCGACGGAGCAGGCAAAAGTTCTTTGTTCCGCATCCTCACTACGTTGCTCATTCCAACAGAAGGAACGGCCACAGTAGAAGGACTCGATACCGTAAAAGATTATAAGAAGATAAGAGATATAGTGGGTTACATGCCCGGACATTTCTCTCTTTATCAAGAACTTACTGTAGAGGAGAATATGAAGTTCTTCGCGGCTTTGTTCCATACCACAATAGATGCCAACTATCATCTCATCGAGAATATCTACAAGTTCCTGGCTCCTTTCAAGGACCGTAGAGCAGGAAAGCTATCGGGTGGTATGAAACAGAAGCTGGCACTATGCTGCGCTCTCATCCATAAACCGAAAGTACTGTTCCTCGACGAGCCCACAACTGGTGTAGACCCTGTATCACGCAATGAATTCTGGGATATACTGGGCGAACTGAAAAAAGAAGGCATCACCATTCTTGTTTCTACTCCCTACATGGACGAAGCCAGCAGATGTCAACGTATCGCACTCATCAAAGACGGACAGATATTGCAGATTGATACGCCACAGCACATTGTAGAAGGATATGGAGATCAGATTTACCAAGTGAGCGCTCAAGATATGCATCGCCTGCTTCTCGATATCAGAGAGATAAAAGAGGTGAAGAGCTGTTTCCCATTTGGAGAATACCACCATGTGACATTCGAAACAAACTATAATACCGATATGTTTACCAGTCTGCTAAAGTCGAAAGGACATACCGATATCGAACTGAAACCTATTCAGGCAGATGTAGAAGACTGTTACCTCAAACTCACAACCTAAAAGACATGGAAGAGATTATCATAAATGCAGAGAAGCTGACAAAGCAGTTTGGCAACTTTACAGCTGTCGATCACATCACTTTCCAGGTGAAGCGAGGAGAGATATTCGGATTCCTCGGAGCCAACGGAGCAGGTAAGACAACTGCGATGCGCATGCTTTGCGGACTGAGCAAACCCACCGACGGGCATGCTTCGGTAGCAGGATTCGACATCAAGAAACAGAGCGAAGCCGTGAAGAAACACATTGGATATATGAGTCAGAAGTTCTCGCTCTACGAAGATCTGAAAGTGAAAGAAAACATACAGCTCTTCGGTGGTATCTATGGACTTACCGATAGCGAAATTAAAGAAAAAGGCGAAGCATTGATGCACAGGCTCAACATCTATGACGAACGCGACACCTTAGTGAAACGTCTGCCGTTGGGATGGAAACAGAAGTTGGCTTTCTCTATTGCCATCATCCATACCCCCGACATCGTATTTCTTGATGAGCCTACCGGTGGCGTCGACCCATTGGCACGTCGCCAATTCTGGGAACTGATATACGAAGCTACCGAACGAGGCATCACAGCCTTCGTCACCACTCACTATATGGACGAGGCAGGCTACTGCAACCGTATATCTATTATGGTAGACGGAAAGATTTCGGCACTTGGCACGCCCAAGCAGCTTAAAGAACAGTTTAATGCAAACAGCATCGACGAAGTGTTCCGCATTTTGGCAAGAGGTGCAAAAAGAGGAGAATAATGAAAACATTGATATCACTTATTATAAAGGAGTTCAAGCTCATCTTCCGCGATAGATGGACCGTGGTGATACTCATCGGCATGCCTATCGTGCAGATTACACTGTTCGGATTTGCCATCACTACCGAAATACGCAATATCAATCTGGCTATACTCGCTCCCGAAAGAACCGAAGCGGTGAGACAACTTGCCCAACGCATCGATGCCAACGATTATTTCACTTTCGTTGGATATATCGACAACTCAAAAGACATCGACCGCATGTTCAGAAGCGAGAAAGCCGATGTAGTATTGTCTTTCGAACCCAATCAGAACCATCGGAAGGCTTCTAGCGGAACAATGTCACTACAGATTGTTGCCGATGCTTCCAATCCCAATACGGCCAAAGCAGAGACAATGTATCTGCAAGCCATCATCCAACAACAGTTTGCCGGCCAAATACCGACGGCAGGCATCCAGACCAATGTGCGAACCCTCTACAATCCGCAACTCAAGAGTGCCTACAACTTTGTTCCAGGTATCATGGGATTGCTCCTCATGCTCATCTGCGCCATGATGACGTCTATCTCCATTGTTCGAGAAAAAGAGCTTGGCACCATGGAACTGCTGCTCGTCTCGCCTACCCGACCTATCTTTGTGATACTCGCCAAGATGTCGCCCTACTTTGCTTTGTCGGTGCTCAACTATGTCACCATACTCTTGCTCTCCATCTACCTCTTGGGCATCCCTATTGCAGGAAGTCTGTTCTGGCTCAGCATCATCTCCATATTATATGTATTCCTCGCATTGGCTTTCGGACTGTTTATCTCCACACTCATGTCGAGTCAGGTAGCAGCCATGATAGTCTCGGCAGCCGGATTGATGTTTCCCACAATACTCTTATCGGGTATGATTTATCCACTAGAGAGTGTACCGGCCATACTTCAATATATATCATGTATTTTCCCCGCCAGATGGTACATCTCTGCCGTAAGGAAGATTATGATAGAAGGTCTGCCTATACAGTTTGTGCTCACCGAGCTAAGCATTATCGCCTTGATGTCGGTAGCAATGATTACATTGAGTCTCAAGAAATTTAAAAATAGATTGGAATAAGCCATGATACTGAAATACCTCATACAAAAAGAGTTCAGACAGTTTTTCCGCAACTCGTTCATGCCCAAGATGGCTGTGATGTTTCCTACGGTCATCATCCTTATATTTCCTTGGGCTGCTACAATGGATGTCAACAACATCAATGTAAGTGTTGTAGACCAAGATATGTCTGTCACCTCACGACGATTGACAGATAAAATCGATGGCTCGACTTACTTCATACTGAAGCATACCACCCATATTTATGCTGATGCCCTCAACGATATTGAGCAAGGCAAGGCAGATATC
Organism: Bacteroidaceae bacterium; assembly: GCA_036846645.1. Classification (GTDB taxonomy): domain Bacteria; phylum Bacteroidota; class Bacteroidia; order Bacteroidales; family Bacteroidaceae; genus JAAYUD01. Next base: position 9,228 of record DAIUBN010000065.1, read on the forward strand.
ATTGTCGAGATACCGCAACATTTCGAACGCGACCTCATCAATACCCATAAGAGCAATATTCAGCTCTCCGCCAACGGTGTGAATCCACAAAAGAGCGGTGTGGCCGGCGGATACTTACAAAACATTATTGCCGAGTTTTCTAGCGAATGGGCATCGGCACAGGGCACCACTATGCAACCGCCACTCAGTATCAGCGTGAAAGATTACTACAACCCTACCCTCAACTTCAAGCAGTTCATGATACCGGCACTTATGACCATGGTGCTCATTATGCTCTGCGGACTCCTCCCCGCCCTCAATATTGTTAGCGAGAAAGAAGTAGGAACAATCGAACAAATCAACGTGACACCGGTGCCCAAAGCAGCATTTATCCTATCCAAGCTCATTCCATATTGGGTCATGGGATTCGTCATCCTCACCATCTGCTTCATACTATCGTGGCTTGTCTACAGCTATACTCCATCAGGAAGCTTTATCACTATTTATATTGCAGCCACACTCTTCACGCTGGTCATGTCGGGTATCGGACTCATCATATCCAATTATGCTGCCAGCATGCAACAAGCGCTGTTCATTATGTTCTTCTTCATCATGATTTTCATGCTGATGAGCGGACTGTTCACCGACGTGCGCAGCATGCCCGATTGGGCTCAAGATATCGCATTCTTCAATCCACCACGATATTTCATCAACATCATGCGCTCAGTGTTCCAACGTGGTGGAGACATCATAGACAACAATCACAACTTCGTGATGCTAGCCATATTTGCATTCATAGCAAATATTTGGGCAGTAATGAGTTATAGAAAGCAAGCATAGGGCTAAATGGAAGAATGCCTACATTTGGGTATTGCGACATCAAGAAACCAGCGCTATCTTTGCAACATCATAAACAGAGAGTTGCAACCACATGGTGTTGACATTTAAATTTTTTTGATTCGTTGTTATTATTAATAGAACTGTAGCCTTTTTCCTTTAGCAACTTCATCTGTTTAGAAAAGGACGATTGCAGATAACATGACTGCCGTCGTCCTTTCGTTTTATATCCATTTCTTTATCCTATAATGAAGAATAATGCCGCACTTCGAGTATTAAAAGTACGCTTGCCTTGAAGCATTCTTCATTTTGCAGTACGGAACGATCGTTTCGCAGTGCAGAACGATCATTCCGCACTGCAAAACGATCGTTCTGCACTGTAGAATGAAAAATTGATATTGAAGTATTCACTTTTTCTTCTTGATGTTTCTATCAATACATTAAGACGATACCCACTACAGAGTATAGTATAGACAGCATTTTCATATTTAATGAGTATTGATACACCCTTCTTTTCGTTCTAATTTTGCAGTCGAAAAGAAAAGAATGATGAAAATTTATAAGAACTTAGTCTGCATTACCCTCCTACTGTTCACCACGTTGTTATGTTACGGCCAGCGTATGATTCTGGGCAACGTATACGATAAAGAGACCAAAGAGCCCATTATCGGCGCATCGATACGTATTGAAGGCAACAGCCATTCGGGCAGCATCACCGATACCGAAGGTCATTTCAAACTCGCAGCAGATAGCAAGCAACAGAGCATTTCTATCGTCATATCTTATATCGGTTACCATACGTTGAAGACAAAAGCTACAGCCGGCAACAACAGCTATTATCTACAATCGGCTATTACAACGCTAGGCGAAGTGGTGGTCACTGCTACCGAATCGCGCGGCATCACCAGCTCGTCGAAGATAGAACGTCATGCCATGGAGCATCTGCAACCATCGAGTTTCTCCGACTTGCTCGAACTTCTACCAGGAGGAAAAGCATCCGACCCCGTGCTCACCAGTCCGAATCTGATACGACTGAGAGAAGTGCCGATATCAAGTTCGGACTATTCTACATCTTCGCTCGGCACATCTTTCGTTATCGATGGTGCACCTGTCAGCACTGGTGCCAATATGCAATCGCTCAGCGGAGCATGGGACACGGCTGCAACCAGTCGCGATTTCACCAATCAGGGAGTGGATATGCGCACCATTTCGACAGACGATATCAAAAGCGTAGAGATTGTTCGTGGCATACCATCGGTAGAATATGGCGACCTCACCAGCGGCCTCATCAAGATAGAGCGTAAGAAAGGTGGCCACGATCTTTCGGCAAGGTTCAAGGCCGATATGGATAGCAAACTTTTCTATATAGGAAAAGATATGGAATGGAGCGAACATCGTCTCAGCCTCAACCTGAGTGCCGATTATCTCGATGCCAAGGCCGATCCACGCGACAATTTGGAAAACTACAAGAGATTGGGCCTTTCTGCTCGATTGAATAAAAAATGGCTGAACAAAGCCTTCACACTCGACCTCTCTACTCATATCGACTTCAATGGTTCGTTCGATAACGAGAAGACTGATCCCGACCTCAACTACGGTGCTGTAGACAAATACAGTTCCAGTTATAACAGACTGGCGTTCGGTGTATCACTCAATCTCAAGACGAGACAAAACAGTTGGTTGCGCTCTATTGCATTGACCTCTTCTCTGACTGTAGAACACGATAAGATGGATCGTACAAGGCTGGTACAACTATCGAGAGATACACCTGCAGCCACAACCACGGTGCAAGGAGAAAGCGATGCTGTGATTCTGCCCTATACTTATACAGCATCTCAATCGGTAGATGGCAAGCCGCTGAATGTTTACAATAAGCTCAGTGCATCGTTTGCCATTCCTACCCAACGGATCTCCAACTCCTTGATGATAGGTGCCGACTGGCAGATAGACAAAAACGATGGCGACGGACAGCAGTTTGATGTAACCCGCCCACTCTATCCGGGCATATCAACCCGACTCCGCAAGTTCTCTGTTGTACCAGCCACACACAACGTTGCCCTGTTTGCCGAAGAAAGTATTCATCTCAACGTAGGCAACAGTCGGATGGATGTACTGGCCGGAGTGAGAGGTTCGGCAATGGCGCATCTATCCACAGACTACGAGATGAGAGGTAAAATCTATCTCGACCCACGTGTCAATATTGGTTGGACATTTCCTAAGTTCAAGATAGGCAATCAGATAACTTTCTTCGAACTGGCAGGCGGCATTGGGTGGCACACCAAGATGCCTACCATGTCGCAACTCTATCCCGACCCTTACTATATGGATTTGGTGCAGCTCAATTACTACAACACCAACAGCAACCTCAAGCGCATCAACCTAATGACCTACGTTATCGACCCTACAAACTACAATCTACGCCCTGCCCGCAATCTGAAATGGGAAGTACGTGCCGACCTCAACATAGGCGGCAATCGCTTATCGGTCACTTATTTTCAAGAGAATATGACTTCTGGATTTCGCAATAGCATCATCTACAAGTCGTATGCCTATAAGAAATACGACACATCAAGCATCGATGGTTCTATGCTCAGCGGTCCACCATCACTAGACGGACTGACTTATGCCAACAAGCAAGAGCTCTATGGCTACAGCATCACCACCAACGGAAGCCGCACGTTTAAGAAAGGCATCGAATATACGTTCTCCTCGAAAAGAATTGAAGCAATTCATACCCGACTGACCGTGACAGGCGCATGGTTCAAGACAAAGTATCAGAACTCTCAGCCCATTACAGAGCGTCCCAGTGTAGTGCTCGACGGTGCGCAACTGCAATATGCAGGCATCTATAAAGATGACGACGGTTATATCAGAGAGATGACGAATACCAACTTCACCTTCGACACCGATATACCAAAGCTGAAACTGGGCTTCTCTATATCGGCACAATGCACCTGGCTCACCGCCTCACAAAGCATGAAAAAAGAAGAAACGCCCTTGCAATATATGGACAGCCAAGGCAATGTTCACGACTTCACCGAGGCCGACAAGAATGATACTTACCTCAAATGGTTGCTCAGAAGCTATAGCAGTTCGCTGTTCGAGCGCCAGACTGTGCCGTTTTATGCCAACCTCAACATGAAAGCTACGAAGAGACTGCTCGACGACAAACTTACCGTAGCACTCTTTGTGAACAAAATATTAGATTATAATCCAAGCTACACCCGGAACGGACTCACCGTGCGACGCCACGTCACGCCCTACTTTGGTGTAGAAATGAATATCAAGTTATGAAAAGATTGTATATACCATTTATGCTCCTTCTATTAGCCCTGTCGGCTTGCAGTAATGGCAATGAAGAGATTTTCACTTCAGCAACGATTCGTCTTGCAACTGCTGATAGTATATCAGCAGAGAAAGTTCAGGCCACATTGAAAGCCACCAATATCAATACCCGACAGACCGTGACCACTTCGCAGTTCGATCATCTGGCAGTACCCGTAACACTGCTGCGAGGAGCTTACAGAATCAGTATCGACGGATATGTTGTCTACAAGGGCAAAGACTCGAAGCAGCATACAAAAGCATTCAGAGCCTATACAGATTACTGCGAGCTCACAGCAATCAACTCCGAAACAAACCTGGAACTGATATTAATGTAACGATGAAAAAGAAACTTTATATACTCATGCTATTGATAGCGATATCGGGTAGTGCCTACTCGGTCATTCTGCCCCAACAGACAGATCGCTGCTATTGGCCATGGCAGAACAAAAACGATACAACCTCAATCTCGCAAATCGGATTGCGCTTCTTCTTCAATCATCAGCGAGAAGCCTTCGTGATGCAGCAAGGCAATGGAGAGAGCATCTACCAGTTGTTTGCCACATCACGAATCCAACTTTCAAAGGAAACAACTGTATGGGGCGACGCTTCTTATCGCAGCGGCACCAAGAAGAATATCCGTTGGAACTCTTCAGCAGACTACGATTTGCTTTATCCCTACATCATGGCCGATTCGGTGGGTGGTAATCTGAATACAGAAAGGTATCAATTCTCCGGTGGATATGCCACAAAGCTTGGAAGATTCGATGTAGGTGGCGAAGTGCGTTTCAGAGCCGAACACGAATATCGGAATATCGACCCCCGACCACGCAATATTGTCTCCGATCTATCTATAAGGCTCGGTGCATCTACTCCGATGAATCATTATACATTAGGAGTCGGTATCAATGGCGAGATATACAAACAGACGAGTTCGGTATCGTTCTATCGAGAGGCAGGTGATATCAGCGAGTATCAGATGACAGGACTTGGCACATATTACAATCGATTTGTGGGCAGTGTATCTCAGGTATATTATAATGGAGGAACTGTTGGTGCCGATATCAATCTGACTCCTACTAGCA
>DAIUBN010000066.1:0-14373 GCA_036846645.1 Bacteroidaceae bacterium
CAAGTTGCTTGTCACCGAAGTAGCCAAGGAACGTGGCAAATTGCGAGACTCGAAGTATAAAGAGCAACCCAAAGAACAAACTCCTGCTGTGCCAATGCCTGGGCCACAAGATGCTCCTCCTCCAGCAGAAGGCGAGATAGAATCTTACGTCCAATCGAATACTAAAGGTAGTTTGGAATTCAACAAATACGAGCAACCTATAATGAGAATGGTGGTGAGGTATGGCGATAAGACGCTCTGTATGGTGAAAGATGAAGAGGGTAATGAGTTTCCGCTTACCGTAATAGATTATGTCGCTGCCGATTTGAAACGAGATAATCTCAATTTCTTCAATCTACAGTATAAGCAGATGATAGAAGAAGCAGTTCTGCATGTTCACGACGAAGGTTTTGAGGCGGAAAGATATTTCTTGTCCAATCCGGATGCCAAGATCAGCGAACTCTGTGTAGATCTAATTAGTTCAAAGTATCAGTTGAGTAAGATATATCAGAATAATCAGGCCCCCGAAGAAGAACGTCTGTTGGAAATTGTACCTACACTGATGACCAACTTCAAATATGCTGTACTTTCTGCCGAGTTGAAAGATATTAAGTCGCAACTGAAAGACCCGCAGGTCATTGCCGATTCTGTCAGATGCAATGATATCATGAAAAGGTATAGCGAATTGCATCAGACACTCACTGTAATGGCTCAGAAATTGGGCGATAGAGTGATATTGCCAGGATAAAAAAGGCGAGCCAAAATGGCCCGCCTTCTTCTCTTTCTCTCTCTAAATTTACTATTTCTTCATGCAATCTGCTTTTGCAGCAGAGTTATCTTCTAGTTTGATACCTTCATTGTTCAATGTAACGTTCAGTACTGCTGCATACTTTGAATATTGTTTAGCAGAAAGAACATTCTTCATCAATTTCAAATTACCATAGATTGCGTTACGCAATAATTTGTTGTTATCCTTACTTGAGTAATTCGCTTTTCTCATCTGACTTGCAAAATAATCACAGATGTTAGCGACTTCTTCGCTCTGATCTGATTTCAGATTCAAATACTGTCCCAATTTATACGAATTGATCTCACCATTCCACTTTGCAGTTGTAGGTTGGTTACCTGCTGCAAAAACCGTAGCAGTAAAGCACATACATGCTACCATTGTAAACATAAACTTTTTCATAATACCTACTTTTTAAATTACTAAATCTTTAAACCTTAATTAAAACTTTGTTATCTCTTGAAAACTGAAAAACGTTTTTGTTTCCTTTTTACACCGACAAAGATAAGGGGTTTTATGTTATACAACATCAAATTCTGATAGAAAACATGTTTTTCAACATAAAAAATTGATTTACGTCAATTAATACTCTTGTTTTATCCAAAATTTCATTCAATAAGTGATTAATAAGTATACATTATGCAAACAATATGCACGTTAATCTATCTTTTTGTAATAGTATTGAAACAACTTTGCCCTCTATATCCTATATATAATAGGTATAAAGGGCAAAGTAGACAATAATGTGGATAGTAATCTGTCTATCCTTTATTTCAATACCGGTTTCAAGATACCGGAAATGAGTGCATATCCTTTTTCATTGGGGTGCAGACCATCGCGGAAGAGTGATTCGTCGATTTTGTTGCTGCCATCTTTCAGCAATAGTTTTGAGGTCGCATCAACAACATCTATCATATTGTCGGCAGGAAGTTTAGAAACTAGCAAGTCGTTGAGCTTGGCAACTCTGTCTTCCTGATCACGGCGTGGATAAATCTTGATGAGATGGAGTTTGGCTTGTGGTTGACGCTGACGAATGAGTTTGACCAATCCGAGGATACCTTCTACGATTTCTTCGTTAGAATTGATTTGCAGATTGTTGGTCCCGATATTCAAGCAGATATGCTTAGGTGAACAATTGTCCAATTCGCCATGGTAAATGCGCCAAAAAACGTTTTCGATACGGTCCCATCCAAATCCCATATTGGTTACGTTGCGTTTGCCGAACAGTTTCTTCCAACTGTCCAATCCCCATTGACGATGGAATGTTGGTTCGCCACCCCAAAAATGAGTAATAGAATTACCTATCATCAATATCTCTGGCTTGGCAGTGCTGTTGCGTTGAATAACAGCGTTGTGACGTTCGTCCCATTCATAGTTATCGGGTTCTCTTCTCTGGGTGCATGGAGCAAACGAAGTCATGGGGTGATAATCTAGAATTTCTTCTATTTTCTTCATGTAAGCATTGGCGTACAGTTCCATACCAATATCTGAAGCATGCCAGCCATCGGTTTGCGAATCGGGAGTAAGTCCGATTTCTTCTTTTGTGAGATAGAATATATTTTCTACGCCTTCTTCTTTGAGCTTCTGATAAGCTTTTTTGAGTTCAGCATTCGTCACATTACATTCATTTTCGATAGGGGCGTTGGTCTTTCCATACATATAGCCATCGTTTTCGACGAGTAGGATAGGGGTTTTACATTTGGCTCTTATCTTATGAACTCCGGCTAGTGTGCGGCTCACAATGCTGTCGTGGATACGATACATATTGGGCATACAGTCGAGAATATACATTTTGGCATCAACTTCGTTAATGAGGTCGTAGACCGCTGCATCCATTAGTGCATTGCCCGAGAAACCTAAATTGATAAACGGCCAGTCGGTGCGTCGTTGCAAGATATTGCTCCAAGCCATGGCTGGACGTGACGCCGATGCTCCTTGAGCAATAGAAGTACCATATACTAATATCGGCTTTTCGATAGAAAGGGGAGCAAATTTGAAGTAACTTGACTCTGGAACTCCTATTTCCATGAAGGTTACAGTGTTGTAGAGGGGTAAAAAGAGACGATACTTGTTTCCTTTATTATGTATGTTGTGGTAAGCCAACTCACGATACCTATAAGATATGGTATCGGTAGACTCACCGCCGAAACGATAATTGGCTGGGCAAGCGCACCAGTCGGTGACGCCATTACAATCGGTAGTATAAAGATCGAGTCCGCTCACAGCAATAGTCGTCAAGTTGGGCAGAGAGCGGCCGCCAGAGCAAAGATATCTCACCGTTATGGATGGCGCGTCAGTATAAAATTCAATATAAAGACCTGCACTATTTGTCGATAACTCCCATACTGGTTTTCTAAGCAAAGCCTGAGCTCGTTGCGGAAAGCGATTGAATGATTTTCCGATTTCTTTGTTCCATGCACGCCCCTGAATATTAGGGGTATCACCATCTAAAGGATTATACCATTTTGTTTGAGCCTGCGAGCAGAATGTTGCCAGCAAAGCCGCGATCAGTAAAAAAGAACGTAATTTATTCATTGTATCATATTTTAAGTTCTACTATCTCAAGCGTAGTATATCGCCAACCATAGGCACATAGTCGCCGTTCTTTTCGTTGAGTTTATAAAGATTCTTTAGTCTCATTCCGTAATGTTGAGAAATGCTATGCATAGAATCGCCGTCGCGAACAACGTGCAAGATGCACCCTTCGGCAGCACGTTTTTGTTTTTTGTGTAGGTAAACAATATCACCGGGTTGTAATGTATAATCTCTTTCAACATCATTATATTTTGCCAACCGTCGTGCACTGATGCCAAACTCATTACTCAAGGCATCAAAAGTGTCGCCACCCATTGCAACGACGTATGCTACGTCATTTGCCAGATACAGCTGATGTTTATAGATTGGACCTTTCTCAGTCTCGTGGCGACGATGATGGCGTTCTTTCTTGAAATTAGAATTATCGTATTTATAAAGTTGATATTGTTCGATAATTGAAATCAGACGATTGGCATAAGATGGATCTGTTGCATATCCGGCTCTCTTCAGACCAATAGCCCAACCACGGTAATCGGTCATGTCGAGTTGGAAGAGGAAACGATAGCGTGGACCTCGACTCAAAAACAATGAATGGTCTTCGTAAGAATCTTTGGCATTATCGTAAGCTCTGAAACATTCATTTGGTGCATCATCTGTATGATAGGTTGTCTTTCCGTTCCAAGTACCACCACATTTAATACCAAAGTGGTTGTTGAAATACTTGGCCAATGTACCTTGACCGGCTCCACTTTCGAATACACCTTGAGCCAAAGTTATGCTGGCAGGAATACGGTATCGCTTCATTTGGTCGATAGCCATATCGCTATATTTATTGAAATAGTCAGTGAACAGCGGACGTTGGGCATGGACAGTGGCACAACACGATACTAAAAAGGCTATCAGTATGATATAATGATATATTATTTTCATGAGTTTGATTTTGATTTCACAAAGTTCTTAAAAAATATTGGAATTCACAATCTCTTTCATAACTTTGTGACATTAATAATAATGAACTAAATAAAAAACAAATATATGAAAGACCTTACTATCACCGCCCATATCAATATATATCAATACGACGAATTGAAAGAGGCTGACCGTACATTGATTGACGCAGCCAAGAACGCAACCGATAGAAGCTACGTGCCTTATTCGCATTTTCATGTCGGGGCTGCTGTACGTCTCGAAGATGGTGCTGTGCTGACTGGCTGTAATCAGGAAAATGCCGCTTATCCCTCTGGACTATGTGCCGAGCGTACCACCATTTTCTATGCCAATGCTAAATTTCCCGATCTGGCTATCACTACTCTAGCTATCGCAGCACGTACCGAAAAAGATTTCTTGGAGCAACCGATTCCTCCTTGTGGTGCATGCCGTCAGGTCGTTCTCGAATCTGAAAAGAGATATAATCAGCCTATACGGATTTTGCTTTATGGCAAAAAGTGTATCTATGAAGTGAAGAGTGTAGGCGATTTGTTGCCACTCTCATTCGAAGCATCGTCAATGGAATAGCCTGGAAAGTGCTATAAATCTTTTACAAGTATCTGATTTAGTTTCTCGAAAGATTCGTCTTTAGAATCTTCAAGTATCTGCCATTGTTGCTTAAAGCGGTTATCTACATCAATGTTGAAATCCTCGCTGGAGCTACCATTGGTGTCGATCAATTTTTTAATTAGACCTACCGATAATTGGGATGAATCAATGGATGGTTGAAAAACGATATCTTCACCCTTTTCATCTGTTACCGAACTATGAATTATTTTTAAATCTTCTAGCGTGTCAAGTACCTGTTTGGTGAGACGGAGAGGTATATGGTTGTCGCCAGAAAGATCTTCGGCAGTATAGGGTTTCTCTCTGTTGAGAAAGCGCTTCGTAATGAGAGAACAGATAGCAATACAAACAAAGCAGAAATAATGGTGACTGATGTTTCTTGTATCTTTATCGAAACTGAAGTTTCTGATATTCTGAGAAGCGTATGTCATTTGAACACCGAAAAGACAGATAGACCACGATATCTGCATCCAAAGCAATAATAATGGTAATGCTGCGAAGCTACCATAAATAGCGTTGTAGCGCGATACCGATACCTGACCTGCGATGTAGAGTAGCTGTATACCTTGGAATGCCGAACCTGCCAGAATGCCTGGAATGATTGCATGCTGGAATTTGACTTTCGTATTGGGCATGAAGATATAGAAAGCTATAAATACTCCCCAAGTGAAAACAAATGGAATGAGGCGGAACAAGAACTTGAAGACTGGCAGTAACACTTCGAATGATGCCATCGATTTGAGCATCGTCATTGTAAAGATGGAGAGTCCGCCGGATACTACTATTAATATAGGTATAAGAAGGAACATGGAGAAGTAATCGGTAATCTTGCGATATAGACTTCTGCCTTTCTTGACATGCCATATCTGATTGACCGTCTTTTCGATATTGGCAGACAGCATGATGACCGTATAGAGCAAAAGTACAAGACCTACTCCGATGAAAATGCCATTCTTTGTTTGCGACAGGTAGCGTTTGACAAACTCCAAAATGTAGTTGGTAGCTTCGCCTTGTCCTGCCATACTGATGCGAACCTGATTCTCCATCATTTGATCGAAACCAAAACCACGGGCCACTGCGAAAAGAATAGCAATAATCGGAACAATAGCCAACAGCGTACTATAAGTCAGGGCAGAAGCTTTGGCTACCAAACGGTCTTGAACAAAGCGTTTGGAGCAAAGGTATACTGTGTTCCAGCAAGTATGAATGAACTTCTTTCGTTTAGAAATACCTTCATCAGGCTCCTTGAACACATCTTCAGTGAAGAATTTTATTATTTCTTTCAGTTTCTCTACCATATCGAGTTGCTATTCCTTATATGATATATACCTTATTATATAGGGTCTATAAAAAAGACAGCCAGTCTATAAGCCGGGTTCTGTTTTCTATCTTGCAATAAAATGTCTGTCATTTATCTGAGCGAAATGTCACCAAATCGCTTTAGCGATCCACCCTCTGGCATGGAGCGAGCAGCCCTCATAACGCCAGTATACATGATCTTACAACTTCCAAGACGCACAGCACGAATGTCACCATTCGTCTGGTAGGCTCTTACCCCACCTTCTCACCCTTGCCATTGGTATGGCGGTTATTTTCTTCTACGTTACTCTACCCTTACGGACAGCTTTCTGTTAGGAAGTGGAATGCTCTATGTTGCCCGGACTTTCCTCAAACGTCTTACGACGCCAGCGACAAACCGACCGACTGTCGGTGCAAAAGTACATAATATATTTGTCATTTATGATAAATTTGTTTATTTTCCAATAATCTTTTGCTAATTTTGTTTGTTTTAAACCGAGCAAACATTATCTTTGTAACTCGTAGACCCATTTTTAATATTTAGTATCATTTTTTAATATGAGAAGAATGAAGAAAAGATTATTTCTCTATGCTGTTTTACCTCTATTCGGGCTTATGGCATGTTCCTCAAATAAGTCTGTTACAACTGATAGTGAAGTCGAGAACATTATTTCGAGCACCAAAAAGGATTTTATTCCCGACGGGAGACTAAGTGTTTACGATATTAAATGTCTAGGCCATGGAAAGAATGTCACAGTTAAAGGTTATACGATGTCTGCCGATGCTAAGAAAGCATTATTGGAACGTTTGAAGGCGGCAAAGAAGAATGTGAAAGATAGCATAACGCTTCTGCCAGATGCAGCACTGGGCAGCAAAATATATGGAGTAGTCAATGTGTCGGTATGTAATATCAGGGAGAATGATGATTATTCGGCAGGTATGTCACTTCAGGCTATATTGGGTACCCCTATTAAGATTCTTCAGCGTGGAATGTTTTTCAGAGTACAGACTCCCGATGAATATGTAGGATGGGTACTGACGGGTTCGATTACTCCAATGACCAAAGCAGAATATGATGCTTGGAATCGTGCAGAGAAGATTATCGTCACCGCTCCTTTCGGTTTTTCTTATTCTCGTCCCGATGTTTCATCGCAGACAGTATCTGATGTCGTAAGCGGCAATCGATTGAAATGGGAAGGTACAGAGGGTGATTATTATAAAGTATCTTATCCCGACGGGCGTATCGCTTATTTGTCTAATAAGATAGCAGTGACCGAACGTGAGTGGCGCTCTACCTTGAAACAAGATGCCGCTTCGATTATTCAAACAGCTTATACTCTTGTCGGAGTTCCTTATATGTGGGGATGCAACTCATCAAAAGGAGTTGATTGCAGTGGATTTGTTCGTACTGTATTGTTCGACCACGACATTATTATACCTCGCGACGCTTCGCAGATGGCTTATATCGGACAGCATATCGATATCGCTCCCGATTGTAGCAATCTTCAACCGGGAGATCTGATATTCTTTGGAAGAAAAGCAACTGCAACAAAAAAAGAACATGTATCTCATGTGGCAATATATGTAGGCAATCAGAAGTTTATTCATTCTTTGGGCTTTGTTCGCGAAGCTAGTTTCAATCCCCAAGATGCCAATTATGATGCCTATGATTTGAATCGCAGAATGCATGCCGTTCGTTTCTTACCTTATATTAATAAGGAGTCGAATATCAATACCACGATAACCAATTCATTCTATAAATAAAATGCAGAATAGAAGAAATTTTATTAAGACAGCTGCTTTGGCAGCAGTAGGTACAGGATTGTCGCTCAACAATGCTTTTGGCGCATCTGTACCATCGATGTTCTCAGTAAACAAACATGGAAAAGGAGGTAAAATGAAACTGACTTTTTTCCCCTACGAATTGAAATTGCGCCATACGTTTACTGTCGCAACCTATTCGAGAACGACTACTCCCGATGTGCAGTGTCAGATAGAATATGATGGCGTTGTAGGATACGGTGAAGCTTCTATGCCTCAGTATTTGGGACAGACGGTGGATTCGGTTTCTACTTTTTTGAATAAAGTAAATTTGGAACAGTTCAACGACCCGTTTCAGCTAGAAGAGATTTTGGCATATATCGATGCTGTCAATCCAGGTGATACCGCTGCTAAAGCCGCCGTTGATATTGCTCTGCATGATTTGGTGGGCAAATTGCTCGGTGCGCCTTGGTGGAAGATATGGGGACTTAATAAAGAAAAGACGCCTTCTACCACATTTACTATAGCAATAGATACTCCCGATGTAGTGCGTCAGAAAACAAAAGAATGTGCCGGACAGTTCAATATTCTAAAAGTGAAAGTTGGACGCGATAATGATAAAGAAATGATAGAGACTATCCGTGAGGTGACTGATGTGCCACTAGCTGTTGATGCCAATCAGGGTTGGAAAGACAAACGTCAGGCTCTGGATATGATTTATTGGCTCAAGGAACACGGCGTGGTAATGGTAGAGCAACCAATGGCAAAAGAAAAGCTCGATGATATTGCTTGGATTACCGAGGCCAGCCCCGTACCTATCTATCTCGACGAATCTGTACAACGCCTGTCTGATGTGCTCAAGGTGAAAGGTGCTTGCAATGGCGTGAACATCAAACTAATGAAGTGTACTGGAATGCGGGAGGCTTGGAAGATGACCAATCTGGCTCACGCCCTTGGTATGAGAGTGATGCTAGGCTGTATGACGGAGACTTCTTGTGCTGTCAGTGCTTGTGCACAACTTTCTCCCGAGGCCGATTTCTGCGATTTGGATGGCAATCTACTGATATCGAATGATAGATTTAAAGGTATGACAGTAGAAAAAGGAAAGGTCACACTGAATGAACTTCCGGGAATAGGTATTACTAAATTAAAATAAGCATGAGAAAATTACTTGCTGCTGTTTTTATTTTGGTGGTAGCCTGTGCTTGTACTTCGCGACAAAGCACACCACCTTATAGTTGGGATAAAGACTATCATCAGCGGTTGCTCACAGATTTCTGTCTTTCCGAATCTCAGGTGAAGAATTATATCAAGAAATATATTCCTGATGTCACCGATGAGCAGATGCTGGCTTGGGAAAAGAGTGGTGCTTTGGAATGTATGACTATTGATGGCGAGAAAAAATATTTTCGCAATGCGGGACCTAATCTTTTCAGAATAGATTCGTTATGTAAAACTATAAAAGATCAGAAAGACGGGGTTTCACAATCTTTGGAAGGTTGGCAAAAAGATGACTCTTCTAATATCCCTGCTATTTTGGCTCAAGTGAGTCGGTCTAACTCTTGTTTGGCAGAGCCGAAGCGGGTAGTTATCACTTATACTTTGAAAGTGAAACCTGATGTGGTACCAAGTGGCAAGATTATTCGTTGCTGGTTGCCTTATCCAAGAACAGATTTGGCAAGACAGAAAGACGTAAGGTTGATAAGTGTAAGTGAGAAAAAATTTATCATATCACCTCCAGATAGTACCCATTCTTCTCTTTATATGGAGAAGTATGCCGTTAAAGGGCAACCTACGATCTTTAAAGAAAAGTTTGAATTTACGGTATATGGAGAAAAACATATCCTGCACCCTGAAGACATCCAGCCTTACGATACGACATCTGCAATTTATCAGAAATATACTTCTCAACGTTCGACTCATATTATTTTTACTCCCGAAATTAAACGTATTGCTGCCAATCTGACGAAAGGAACCGATAATCCGCTTATCAAGGCGCAACGCATATTTTGTTGGGTGAACGACAGATTCCCATGGGCTTCAGCTAGAGAATATTCGACTTTAAAAAATATTCCGGAATATGTATTGGCCAATAAACATGGAGATTGCGGACAGGTGAGTTTGTTATTTATCACATTGTGCCGGGCAAGTGGTATACCAGCCCATTTCCAAAGCGGATTTATGATTCATCCTCATGATAATAATATGCACGACTGGTCTGAAATTTATTTCCAAGGTATTGGCTGGGTTCCTGTAGACCAATCATTCGGCTATACAACTTTTTTGCCCAACGTAAAAGATGCTGACTACTTTTTCTTAGGTGGCATAGATTCTTATCGTTTTTATGTTAATAATGATTATTCTGGTCAGCTTTCGCCTGCCAAAAAATATCCTCGTAGCGAGACTGTCGATTTTCAACGTGGCGAGGTAGAATGGAACGGTGGTAATATTTATTTTCCCAATTGGGACTATGATATTAATATAGAATATCATTAAAATTTCTAGGTTTGCTTTTACTGAATAGAGTTTACATCAATGCCACTCTATTCAGTAAAAGTATGCCTATCACCGTTATTGAATTATATTTTATTCATTAAGTATGGAAAAAAAGTTAATAGATAGCTAAGTTTCCATAAAAAAGCTCGATATTTGCGCTATGATTCAGATTGAAACGATACTAGATATCATTTTCAAGGGCTTTATCATTGGGGTTGTCGTTTCTGCTCCAATGGGACCGGTAGGCGTGCTTTGCGTACAGCGCACTCTCAATAGAGGGCGTTGGTATGGCTTTGTAACCGGACTAGGAGCTACTCTGAGCGATATGATTTATGCTTTGCTCACTGGATATGGTATGAGTTTCGTTACCGATTACATAGATAAGAATGTATTTATTCTCCAATTGTTGGGAAGTATTATGCTTCTGGCTTTTGGCTTTTATACTTTCCGTACCAACCCAGTATCGTCTATTCATCCTACCAATCCGAATAAACCGAAAGGAACTTATCTGCATAATTTTATTACGGCGTTTGTTGTCTGTTTCAGCAATCCGCTTATTATTTTCCTTTTTATAGGTTTGTTTGCCCGCTTTGCCGTAGTGCAGCAAGGAGTTGTGCTTTTCGAGGCGGTGACGAGTTATGTGGCGATAGCAATTGGAGCCATCGCTTGGTGGTTTCTTATCACTTATGTCATCAATAAAGTGCGCAAACACTTCAATCTTCGCGGCATTTGGATTATCAACCGTGTGTTTGGAGCACTGGTAATGCTTTTCTCTATAGTAGGATTGATATTTACATTGCTTGGTGAATCATTGTATTAGGAAGATAAGGATAGTTTAAAAAAATATGAAAAGAATCGCAGATCGTCTGAAAGAAAAAAATATTGCAGAGTACCTTATATATATGTGGCAGGTAGAAGACTTGTTGAGAGCCAACAACTGCGACATCGATTTAATTAAGAAAAATGTAGTTGCAGCATTCAAACTTCCCGAAGCAGAGAATACTGAACTTGTAGAGTGGTACGATAATCTTATTGGTATGATGCGTGCCGAAGACGTGGTGGAGAAGGGGCATTTGCAAATCAATAAGAATGTTATTATCGAATTAAGCGATTTGCATGTCAGTCTGTTATCTACAACGAAGTATCCATATTACCATGCATCCTACTATAAAGCACTGCCTTTTATTGTAGAGTTGCGTCAGAAGAATGGCAATAAAGATGAATCTGAAATAGAAACTTGCTTTGAAGCCATGTATGGCGTGTTATTGCTTCGCTTGCAAAAGAAAGAAATATCAGCAGATACTCAAAAAGCTATTGCTGCAATCAGCAGCTTTCTGTCTATGCTCGCCAACTTCTTCGAGAAAGATAGGAAAAATGAATTGGAATGGTAGATTATATAAAATAAGTAATGAATATATTAGTAACTGGAGCCAACGGACAATTGGGTAATGAAATGAGGCTGATAGCCAAAGAACATCCCGAACACAATTATTTCTTTACTGATATTGCAGAACTGGACATCTGCGACGAACAACATGTAATAGATTTTGTAAACAATAACGCTATTGACATTATTGTCAATTGTGCTGCCTTTACAGCTGTGGATAAGGCAGAAGATAGTAGCAGTCGTATGCTATGCGATAAGCTCAACCGGCTTGCACCGCAATATCTGGCTCGGGCAGCCGAGACAGCAGGCGCTGCGTTAATTCATATTTCTACCGATTATGTTTATGATGGTAGAGTGTTTATTCCTTATAAGGAAGATGATAAATGTCATCCGAAGTCTGTTTATGGCTCTTCCAAATTGGCAGGCGAACTCAGTGCGATGAGCATTTGTCATAAATGCATAGTGCTCCGCACAGCTTGGTTGTATTCTCCATTCGGAAACAACTTTGTGAAGACTATGATTAGGCTAGGAGAGGAACGCGATAATCTCAATGTCGTGTTCGATCAAATCGGCACTCCGACATACGCATTTGATTTGGCTTCAGCAATATTCACTATTATCGAAAAGGGTATCATTCCTGGTATCTATCATTTCTCCGATGAGGGAGTTTGTTCATGGTACGACTTTGCTTGCAGCATTCACCGTCTGGTTGGTATAACAAAATGCAAGGTACATCCGATACATACCAACGAGTATCCCACTCCTGCTTTTCGCCCTGCTTATTCGGTGCTCGATAAGACAAAGATTAAAACAACATACGGTATTGATATCCCACATTGGGAAGACAGCTTGAAACATTGTCTTGACAGGATGAAATAACCTTTTATACATTCATTATATATTAATTATTTATGGAATTGAACGAAATAGAAAGAAGAAGAACGTTTGCTATTGTATCGCACCCTGATGCCGGTAAAACAACTTTGACTGAAAAGTTGCTGCTTTTCGGTGGCCAGATTCAAGTGGCCGGTGCGGTGAAAAGTCATAAAATAAAGAAAACTGCTACGAGCGACTGGATGGAGATAGAGAAGCAACGTGGAATTTCGGTTTCTACCTCTGTCATGGAATTTGATTACAATGATTATAAAGTCAATATTCTCGATACTCCCGGTCACCAGGACTTTGCAGAAGATACTTTTCGTACCCTTACCGCTGTTGATAGCGTTATTATTGTGATAGATGGTGCCAAAGGCGTAGAGGCTCAGACAAGGAAGCTGATGGAAGTTTGCCGAATGCGCAATACTCCTGTTATTATCTTTATTAATAAGATGGACCGTGAAGGTCGCGATCCGTTTGATCTTCTTGATGAACTAGAGAATGAATTGCTTATCAATGTACGTCCTCTGTCTTGGCCTATCGGACAAGGATTGAGATTCAAAGGCGTCTATAATATATTCGAACAGAAACTTAATCTTTTCAAACCTTCCAAGCAAGTAGTGACAGAGAAGGTCGAAGTAGATTTAAATAGTGACGAACTAAATAAACAGATTGGAGATAACGAAGCTAAGAAATTGCGTGAAGACCTTGATTTGGTTGATGGCGTTTATCCTGAATTTCAAGTTAAAGACTATCTGAAGGCAGATATAGCTCCCGTATTCTTTGGTTCTGCTCTCAATAATTTCGGTGTCCAAGAACTACTCGATTGTTTTGTCGAAATAGCTCCAAGTCCCCGTCCTGTTATGGCATTAGAACGTGAAGTACGTCCGGAAGAACCAAAGTTCACTGGATTTATCTTCAAAATCATGGCGAACATCGATCCCAATCACCGCTCTTGTGTAGCATTCTGCAAAGTCTGCTCAGGCAAATTCGAACGTAATGCACCCTATCTGCATGTCAGACAAGGCAAAACAGTGCGTTTCTCTTCGCCTACTCAGTTTATGGCTCGTCGTAAAACAACTATCGATGAGGCTTATGCCGGCGATATCATCGGTTTGCCCGATAACGGAGTCTTTAAAATAGGTGATACACTTACCGAAGGTGAAAAACTTCATTTCCGTGGATTGCCTAGTTTCTCTCCCGAGATGTTCAAATACATCGAGAATGACGATCCTATGAAACAGAAACAGCTTGCAAAAGGCATTGATCAGTTGATGGACGAAGGTGTGGCTCAGCTTTTTGTCAACCAGTTCAACAATCGCAAGATTATCGGAACGGTGGGACAGTTGCAGTTCGAAGTTATTCAATATCGATTACTCAATGAATATAATGCAGCTTGCCGTTGGGAACCACTCCATTTATATAAAGCTTGTTGGATAGCTAGCGAAGATGAAGAAGAACTAGATGCTTTCAAAAAACGTAAGTATCAGTATATGGCAAAAGACAGGGATGGGCGAGATGTGTTCCTGGCCGATTCAAGTTATGTGCTACAGATGGCGCAGCAAGATTTTAAGCACGTCAAGTTCCACTTTACCAGTGAGTTCTAGCTTGTATAGATATAAAAAGGCTTACAAAATTAGGAAAGCGCATTAATTTTGTCTACTTTTGCAAGCACTTTTGGCCTGGTAGCTTAGTGAAT
>DAIUBN010000067.1:0-14256 GCA_036846645.1 Bacteroidaceae bacterium
AACTGGCTTACTACCTAGGACAGGAAAAAGTGGAACCTACCATGTTCATCTTCGATGAGCCGACCACCGGTTTGCACTTCCACGATATCAACAAACTGCTCGAATCGTTTGACGCTTTGCTGCAACGAGGGCATACCATCGTTATCATCGAACACAATATGGATATCATCAAATGTGCCGACTACGTGATAGATCTCGGTCCGGAAGGTGGAGAGCAAGGTGGTAATATCGTGGCAACAGGAACTCCCGAAGAAATCGTTGCCAAAGGAGAAGGATATACTGCGGAGTATTTAAAAGAAAAACTTTAACTTTCTTTTGGCGGTCTCTTCATTAGTAATTAATTTTGAAGAAAAATAAGAAATATGCTCAACATACATAAGATCAATCAGCTGTACTTGCGTGATACACAGTTTGCCAATCTGATGACAAAACGTATTTCCAACGTATTGCTCATTGCTAACCCTTACGACGCCTTCATTCTTGAAGAAGACGGACGTATAGACGAGAAAGTGTTCAACGAATATACGGCCATGTCTCTTAGCAACCCACCTCGTTTCTGGCAGGTATCAACCGAAGAAGAGGCTCTGGCACGACTCAAAGATGTGAGTTTCGACCTCATCATCTGTATGCCAGGTACGGGCGATAACGACAGTTTCGATATCGGCAGACGTATCAAAGCGCTCTACTCCCCTATCCCTATCGTCATTTTGACTCCTTTCAGTCACGGTATCACCAAACGTATAGCCAACGAGGACCTGAGTGCATTCGATTACATCTTCTGCTGGCTGGGCAACACCGATATACTGGTGTCTATCATCAAACTGGTAGAGGACAAGATGAATCTGGAGCATGATGTAGCCGAAGTGGGTGTACAGTGCATCCTGCTGGTAGAAGACGGCATACGGTTCTATTCGTCCATTCTTCCTAATCTTTATAAATTCGTGCTTCGCCAAAGTCAGTTGTTCTCGACCGAGGCACTCAACGGTCACCAGCGTCAGCTCCGTATGAGAGGGCGTCCAAAAATCGTGCTGACTCGTAGTTACGAAGAGGCTGAACAAGTATACAAGCAATATAAAAACAACATATTGGGTGTCATCACCGACGTACGCTTTCCTCGCGAAGGCGAGAAAGATAGCGAAGCCGGTGTGAAGCTCTGCGAGATGATACGTGAAGAAGACCCTTTCGTTCCTATCATCATGCAGTCGTCCGAACTGAAGAATGCGGCAGAAGCACGGAAGTTCGACGCCAGTTTCATTGACAAGAACTCCAAAAAGATGGATGTGGACCTGCGTCGTTCGGTATCTGAGAACTTCGGATTCGGCGACTTTGTCTTCCGCAATCCAGATACAATGGCAGAGATAGCACGGGTAAGCAACCTTAAAGAGCTGCAAAATATTATCTTTGCTGTGCCGTCCGAATCGTTTCTCTATCACATCAGCCGCAACCACGTATCACGCTGGCTGGCCTCTCGTGCCATATTCCCGGTAGCAGCCGTTCTACGTCCTATCACGTGGAACTCGCTACAAGATGTGGATGCCCACCGTACCATCATCTTCGATGCGATAGTAAAATATCGTAAGATGAAGAATCAAGGTGTGGTAGCTATCTTCAAGCGCGACCGATTTGATACCTACTCCAACTTCGCCCGTATCGGTGAAGGTTCGCTAGGAGGCAAGGGACGCGGTCTAGCCTTCATCGATAACATGGTGAAATGCCATCCGGATTTTGAGGAGTTCGAGAATGCAAATATTGCTATTCCGAAGACCGTAGTACTCTGTACTGATGTGTTCGATGAGTTCATGGATACCAATAATCTGTATCAGATAGCTTTATCGGATGCCGATGACGAAACCATCTTGAGATACTTTCTGAAAGCGAAGTTTCCCGAAAGGCTCACCGACGACTTCTTCACCCTATTCGATGTGGCCAAGTCGCCCCTTGCCATACGTTCGTCCAGTCTGCTAGAAGACTCCCACTACCAGCCTTTTGCCGGTATATACAACACCTATATGATTCCACATCTCGACGATAAGTACGAGATGCTGAAGATGCTGCTCGACAGTATCAAAGGTGTATATGCATCGGTATTCTTTAAAGACAGCAAGGCCTATATGCAGGCCACTTCAAACGTCATCGACCAAGAAAAGATGGCGGTGATTATTCAAGAAGTGGTGGGCAAACAATACGGAGAACGCTATTACCCATCCTTTAGCGGTGTGGGGCGTTCACTCAACTACTACCCCATCGGCGAAGAGAAAGCCGAAGAAGGTACAGTGAATCTGGCTCTCGGACTAGGTAAATACATCGTAGGCGGTGGCATGACATTGCGTTTCTCGCCCTACCACCCTACCAAAATATTGCAGACGAGCGAGATGGAACTGGCACTGCGCGAAACTCAGACGCACTTCTATGCCCTTGATTTAAAGAATATCGGTCAGGAGTTTTCTATCGACGACGGATTCAACCTGCTCAAACTTCGAGTGAAAGATGCCGAAGCTGACGGTTCGCTACACCTCATTGCATCGACTTACGACCCCTACGACATGGTGATTCGTGACGGTATCTATCCGGGAGGGCGCAAGGTCATCACCTTTGCCAATATCCTGAAGCACGATGCATTCCCACTGGCCAAGATATTGCAACTTGTACTTAAATACGGACAGCAAGAGATGCGCCGTCCTGTAGAGATAGAATTTGCAGCCACACTCAACGAAGATAATACCGGTACTTTCTATCTGCTACAGATTCGTCCGATAGTAGACTCTAGCGCCGCTATCGATGAAGACCTGACACAGATACCCGAGGAGCACCTCATTCTGAGTTCGAACAACTCGCTGGGTAGCGGCATTATCAGTGATGTGCAAGACCTGATTTATGTAAAAACCGAAGGTTATCAGGCCATGAATAATCCGTATATCGTTGATGAGATAGCCAAGATGAATAAAGAGTTTCTCGATACTGATAAGAATTATGTACTCGTTGGCCCTGGACGTTGGGGAAGCAGTGATCCGTATCTGGGCATACCTGTCAACTGGTCGAATATATCGGCAGCCCGCATCATTGTAGAAGCCGGACTCACCAATTATCGTGTAGATCCGAGTCAAGGTACGCATTTCTTCCAGAATCTCACCTCATTCGGAGTGGGTTACTTCACCATCAACTCGTATATCAAGGATGGCGTGTACAATACCGAGTATCTCAACTCACTGCCCGCAGTAGAAGAGACAAAATATCTGAGAAGGATACATTTCGACTCTCCTATCGTCATCAAGATGGATGGACGCAAGAAACGCGGAGTGGTGCTGAAACCGGAATCACGATAATATATATTGGCACTTCTAAACATATAGCCCCGAAAGTTGAACAATAATAACTTTCGGGGCTATATATATTATGGTATAGAATGAACTACAATTTCACTTTCTTCTTTGCTATTTTTGATTCGTTATGAAGCCTGTCGGTAGCGGTTACGACATAATAATATTTTGTCGTTCCGTCTTCGTAGGGCAGTTTATAGAAAGGATCGCTCGTAATAGCAACGATATGCGTAGGATTGGTAGTATCGATATCCTCACCATTCAGGAAGCGGTAGACTACGTAGTTGGTAGCCTCATCCATCGGATGTTTGGCCTTCGGAGCCGTCCAGAAGAGAATGTATCCATCGGCTGTCCATACCGGTTTGAGACGGTGCACTTTACCGGGAGCTTTATTGTCCATGAAATCGAATACTGGAACAAGAGCAGGATATTTGAAATAGTTGTTCACCAAGCTATCACGGAAACTACCAAGATTGTCGGTGACATCGCTAGCAGGCCACATGCAACAGCCTTCGATGCTTTGGAAAGCACGTTCAAGTTGCATCTTACGATAAAGCTGATTGATATTCGGATTCTGAGGATCCTGATGTGTGACCGTATTGTTGACCGACTGTCCGATGAACAGCGGACGATTTTGCGAGTTCTTTGCCCACCAACGCACCAATACATCATAATCGGCACGTGGATGACCAATTTCCCAATAAAGCTGTGGAATATTATAATCTATCCATTCTTTGCGAGCCCACATCAGCACGTCAGCATACAAAGCATCGTAATTCTCGAGTCCATTGGTATTGCTACCGAGCGGATCGGATTTCTGATTACGGTAGATACCGAACGGACTGACACCGAACTTCACCCAAGGTTTGAGTGCACGGACAGTCTCGTGAATCTTACGAATCAAGACATCTACATTGCTACGACGCCAATCGCCTCTGTCTTTGAAGCCACCACCATAGCGAGCGAAGCTGGCATCATCGCCAAACTCCTGTCCCGCAATAGGATAAGGATAGAAATAATCGTCCATGTGAATACCATCAACATCATAACGAGACACGATATCTTTGACAATAGAAATGATGTAATTGCGACTTTCGGGCAATGCCGGGTCGAAGAAGAGCTGATTGCCGTAAGTGATGAACCACTCGGGATGAGTGTTGTAGATATGCGAAGCCGCCAAATTGTTGGCAAGCGATGTTTTGACACGATAAGGATTGATCCAAGCATGAAACTCCATGCCACGCTTATGACATTCGTCAATCATAAACTGCATCGGGTCCCAATAAGGACTGGGAGCCTGGCCTTGAACACCAGAGAGGAAACGACTCCAGGGTTCTATTTTCGAATCGTAGAGAGCATCGGCCTCAGGGCGTACCTGAAAGATAATAGCATTGAAATGAGCAGCTTGCAACGAATTGAGTTGAGCAATAAGTCGCTGTTTGATCGTTTCGGTAGGAACACCTTTAAACTGTCCATTAACCGATTGTATCCAAGCCGCACGAAACTCCCGTTTCGGATAATTGTTTTGCGCCATTGCAACGTTGCCTACTAAAAGAATAAATAATAAAGGTAGTATTAAATATTTCAGTCTCATTTCACGCTATTTATTAGTTATAGG
The DNA here is from genome assembly GCA_036846645.1 of Bacteroidaceae bacterium. Classification (GTDB taxonomy): domain Bacteria; phylum Bacteroidota; class Bacteroidia; order Bacteroidales; family Bacteroidaceae; genus JAAYUD01. The sequence goes on from DAIUBN010000067.1 coordinate 4,936, forward strand.
GCAAAGATAGTGCAAACCGAAAGCAATACAAAATAATTAAGGAACGAAAATTATTTTTATTGCTGAGGTGAAGCCTAACTTGGGCGAAGCCAAAGATAATGCAAGTTGAGAACAGAACAAAGCAAACGAGTTTATTTTTTATTATATTCAAGTCTACCCATTTTGAAAAATGATCTTTATGTTTTACTAAAATCGTCTTGAAGAAAATCTATAAACATAAAGATGTATCACTGAATTTGTCTTAACGTTTCTACTGAGATATCCTTATTTAAAAATAGGAGCACCTAATCTTAAACTCTCTCTAGAATGCAACATTGAACCCCGCCATGAATGTGGCACGAGGCATCGGATATCCGGCGTTGATTTCGTAACGCTGAGCGAGGAGATTTTCTCCTTTGGCAAAGATATCGATACCTTTTGACAGTTTATAGCTACCACGGGCATTCCACAATAGATATTGGGTGGTAGTATCGGGAGAAACTGCGGTATAGAGACCAGCGATATATTGCAGGCCGGTAGAGAACGACCAACGGTTGCGACTATAGTTAGTTCCGACATACAATTTGTGCTCCGGTGCTGCCAATACATGATTTTTCATGTGAAGAAAACTATAGTTGGCTTGCACATTCCAATCAGTAGTGATATTATAGTCCGCTTCTACTTCGTAACCCCAGTTCTTGATGGTCCCCGTATTCTGATTCTGCGGTCTACCACCTGTAAAGACGGTCTGTATCATATTGTCGCCATCGATATAAAAGAGATTGAGCTGATAGAAAAGCTTATCGCCGAGTGCATGCTGACTGTATGACAGTTCGTAGCTCATCAGCTTCTCGGGACTCAAAGCGGCATTTTTGCTACGGAACATGAACAACTCACGAAGAGTAGGATTGCGGAAGCCCTTGCTCACCATCGCCTTAATCTGTGCATTGCGAGGAAGGAAGAAAGAGAGACCACCTTGCGGCACCCACTGTGTGCCACTGACCGAATGATGATCGACACGCACACCGAATTCTAGATTCACCCACGAAGCAAGACGCTGACTAATATCGATATAGCCGGCTACCTCGCTGGCCACAGTATCAGTGAGCACCGTTTCTTTACCTGTATTATATGTATTCCAAGCCTTGCCACCAATACCTTGATAATCGAACCCTACCGTGACGTGATTGTTGCGAAAAGGCTGGAAGGTCTCGTAAGCACTGACACCCCAAAGGTGGTCATTGGAATAGTAAAGATAATCTTTGGCAGCGGCACCGGTAGTATAACCATCGTTGATTTTATGATGTCCCCAGTTGTAATAGACCTTGACGGCACCCGACATATTATCATAATGATTTTCTAACGCCAGAGTTGACATGCCACGAGTGATATGGCTATCATTATCGAACATCGGCACCGTTTCTGAACCAGGATTGGAAGCATTGAAATGCAGTAAGTTGACATCGCCTGCCAATTTCCAACGAGTAGAGAAATCATAACCCAATTTCACAAAACTATTGAACTGGTCGTATTTCATACGGTCGCGGTTGCCATCGGTACGGTTGTAGCTCAAACCGATGGAACTGCTGAACTTTCCGAAACGCATCTGACCGACATAATCGGACATCAAGGTATTATAAGAACCATACATCGCCCTCAGATTGTTTTTCACACCATCTTGCTGCATCTTACGAGTGACAATGTTGATGACGCCACCCATGGCATTACTACCATAGAGCATTGAAGCGGGACCACGAAGCACTTCGACTTTCTCGGCCAGCAGACTCTGAAAAGAATCGGCAATGGTATGTCCCATCAGTCCCATATACTGAGGTTCGCCATCTATCAAAGTGAGCAATCCTGTTGTGGGACTACCACCTATGCCACGAAGGCTCATGCCTCCTGCCGCACCAGCAGCTACACCATAACCCATCACACTTCGACTGGTGACAAACAAGCCCGGCACCTGCTCGGTGAGCAACGGAAGTACCGAACTCTCGTAGCGTCTTGCTATATTGTCTTTGCTGATCACCGATAACGTCATAGGCAGATACCTCACATCGGTACTACTACGACTACCTGTCACCACCACCTCATCTATTGTATAATGATATTTGATACTATCACTCTCTTTATGATCTGCCCTACCCCATGCCGGAAGCATACTCGTTATGAGCAATACACCAAATAAAAGACTCTTTCTTATTGATATGCAATTCATATATCTCCTGTTTTCGATATGTTTTTTGTTCCTGTTATTATCTTAACTTTCCGATTGCAAAGATAATAGCAATAAAGAAAGCCATTGTATACCTATTACAGAAAATATAACCAATATTACAGAAAAAAATCACCACGTAGAATCTACATGGTGATTTTATGATGTTACAGATTAGCCTTATTATACCAAATGACCGATGAGTTCTTCTTTATCTCCTGGCAACATATCGATAACAGGAATCTCTATCATGGTGTAGCAACCGGGCTGTTGTTTCATTGAAGCACGAGCCACATTGACAAGAACCTGACCTGTGAGGGCGGGGTTGTTGATTTTCATATTGAATTCGAGCAACTGATTCTGAGTCTGGCCCGAAACACCTTTACGAACGAGGTTGACACCATGTCCCATATCGCGAACAGCATCGACAGAAGGCACTTCCATCACGTATGTCTCGTCGCTAGCGAAGTAAGGATCGGCCTTGATAGCCTTAGTTACTTCTTCGAGATTGGCACCCTCTTCGAGCTCTACATAAACCATACGGCGGTGAATGCCCTCACCCTTTGGAATGGTCATGGACAGCGCATTCTTCACACCAGCCTTGGAGCGAACACAAACACTATGTCCCATTGACATACCAGGACCGAAATTGGTGTACGACAATCCCTTCGGCGCCAAACTCTGCATCAAGGTGCGGACAATAGAATCGGAACCCGGATCCCATCCTGCCGAGATAATAGAAACAGCATTGTGCTGACGGGCGGTTTCGCCGAGCGAACGACGAAGTTCGACAATCTGTGTATGTATATCAAAACTATCTACTGTATTGATGCCAAGAGCCAAGATTTCTTTGGCGTATGCCTCAACACTACGTGTCGGAGTTGCCAAGATAGCAACATCAACATCTTTGAGTTCCTTAATACTCTTTACTACATCATACTCTGCAAGTTCTGCAGGTTTGTTTTCATCACCCTGACGACGTACGATACCAGCTACTTCAAAATCAGGAGCTTCTACTAATGCTTCTAAAGCATACTTGCCGATGTTGCCATATCCAACGATGGCAGCTCTAATCTTTTTCATCTTAATTTTGTTGTTTAATTTACGTAAGTTGATTATTGCTTTATCATTTACTATAAAAAGTTCTGCAAAGTAAGTGATTTTTCGACAAAAATAAATGCACTTATTTTTGTTATTAATATGAACTTGCACTATCTTTGTATAAAATAAGTGAAGAAATAGATTTTTAAGATGATTCTTTTATAATTTTTATTAAACACATCCTTAAAATACAAGTATCATGGAAACTAGAAAACACAATATCAAACTACAGCTTAGCATGCTACTGTTAGTTCTCACAATAGTTCTGAGTTTCAGCTCAATTCCGCTTAAAGCACAATCTGTAATACCACAGCCTCAGTCAATAAAAATGACAGGGGGACAGTTCATCATCAATGAAAATACGAAACTTTATATGAACGTGAAGCGGAAAGACAAACGGATGATGCGCAAATATCTCGAGACACTGCCTTATAAATTTTTGAGTGGCAAAGAGAAGAGCAAAGAGAATGTCATCAAGCTGCTTCTAGTGCCCGAAAAGAAAGATTCGAAGGATAAGAAGAATTGCGAGACCTGCAAGCAGAAATATACTCTCAGCATTACACCACTCCAAGTTGTAATTACCGCCTCGGATGCAGCGGGACTGTTTTATGGACTACAGTCTATGTTACAACTCACCAGCCGTACGTCGGCTACAACCTATCAAGTAAAATGTGCCGAGATTTTGGATACTCCTCGCTTTGAATATCGTGGTCTGATGCTTGACGTTTCGCGTCATTTCTTCCCAAAAGAATTTATATACAAACAGATAGATGCCCTCTCTTATTTCAAAATCAACTATTTACATCTGCATCTCACGGATGCCGCTGGATGGAGAATTCAGATTAAGAAATATCCTAAACTGATTAAAGAGACCGCCTATCGCACTGAATCCAACTGGGATAATTGGTGGGGCAATGGCATCAGGCAATATTGCCAAAAGAACACGCCAGGTGCCTATGGAGGCTACTACACTCAGCATGACATTAAAGATATCGTGAAATATGCTACGATGCACCACATCACCGTCATCCCGGAAATAGAGATGCCGGGGCATAGCGAAGAAGTGCTCGCAGCCTATCCGGAACTTTCTTGTTCGGGTAAGCCTTACCAGAATGGGGAATTCTGCGTTGGCAAAGAAATTACTTTCAGATTTTTGGAGAATGTACTGAAAGAGGTTATCAAACTGTTCCCCTCTCCTTATATCCATATTGGTGGCGATGAAGCAGGAAAAAGTGCGTGGAAAACTTGTCCACTTTGCCAAAAAAGGATGAAGGACGAGCATTTGAAGAATGAAGAAGAACTACAAGCCTATCTGATAGCCCGTATAGAAAGGTACCTCAACTCTCGAGGAAAGAAATTGCTGGGCTGGGACGAAATACTAGAAGGCAAACTAGCACCTAGGGCCACTGTCATGTCGTGGAGAGGTGAACAAGGTGGTATTGATGCAGCCAAGGCCGGCCATAACGCCATTATGACACCCGGACAATATTGCTATTTCGATAATATCCAAGATGCTCCCGATAAGCAGCCCGCTTCTATCGGCGGTTATCTGCCACTAGATAAAGTGTATTCTTACAACCCTGTTCCCGACAGCCTGCAACATACACCGGCAGCATCTTATATTAAAGGAGTGCAAGCCAATCTATGGACAGAGCACGTAGAGACTCCCGAATATGCAGAGCACATGATTTATCCGCGAATACTTGCCATTTCGGAAGTGGGCTGGACAGAGCCGAATGCAGAAGGGCGCAACTTTGAGAATTTCCGTACCAGAACATTGGCAGCCAACAAGAAATTGATAATGAAAGGTTATAATGCTTTCGACCTAGAGAGCGAAGAAGGTCATCGTGTTGAATCTAAAACGATGGTGAAACATGAAGCTTTGGGCAAGAAAGTGACATACAATGCACCTTTCAGTCCTGCCTATAAAGCACAGAAGGAGTTGACACTTACCGATGGCAAAATGGGCGATTGGAACTATAACGACGGTGCATGGCAAGGTTTCATTGCCCATGGCAGACTGGATGTGACAATCGATATGGAGAAGGTGATAGATATTTGTGATATCTCTGCCGAGTTTATGCAATCTTCGGGACCTGACGTATACTTCCCCGCCTCTATCACAGTATCTGTTTCTGACGACGGGGCCGACTTTAAAGAAATAGACAAGCAAAGCTATAAGGTATCGAAAGAACCTAGATATTTTATCAAGAACTATACATGGAATGGTAATGCCACAGGCAGATATATCAGATTCCAAGCCAATAGCGGAAACGAATTTGCAGGATGGATATTCACGGACGAAATTATAGTGAATAGAAGCAGCCGATAGGGCTTTATAGGGCTTTGTCAACAAAAATAAAACGCCCTCACTGCTATAGTAGTGAGGGCGTTATCGTATTCTTAGCTTTTATTACTTCTGAGGACGGAAAGGAGGACGAACAACTTCGGCTTTCAATTTACGGCCACGGTTGTCGAGATAGATTTCTGTACCAGCCTTGCTGTATTCGGGTTTTACATAACCCATACCAATACCTTGTTTGATAACAGGAGACATTGTACCACTGGTCACTTCACCAATCTGTTCGCCTTCGGCATTCATCAAAGCATAGTGCTGACGAGGAATACCACGATCGATCATCTTGAAGCCAACCAACTTGCGAACTGTTCCCTCTTTCTTTTGTTTTTCGAGAGCAGCACGGTTGGTGAAATTCTTGCCATCAACGAATTTGGTGATCCATCCCAAACCAGCTTCGATAGGAGAAGTAGTGTCGTTCAAATCGTGACCATAGAGGCAGAAGCCCATTTCGAGACGAAGAGTGTCACGGCAACCCAAACCAACAGGCTGAATATCGAATTCTTTACCAGCTTCGAAGAGTGCATCCCAAATTTTCAAAGCAACTTCGGGATAGAAATAAAGTTCGAAACCACCGGCACCGGTATAACCCGTGTTAGAGATAATCACATTAGGAATATTGGCCAATGTGCCAACAGTAAATGTATAATAAGGTATATTGTAAAGATCGATATCGGTAAGTTTCTGCAGTACCTTGATAGCGTTAGGTCCCTGAACAGCCAACTGAGCAGTGCGGTCGGAAGCATTTTCCAACTCAGCACCTTGTGTGTTGTGAGATACACACCAGTTCCAGTCTTTCTCGATATTGGCAGCGTTGGGAACAAGCAGGTATTTCTCTGGCTCGTAGCAATATACCAACAAGTCGTCGACGATACCGCCGTCTTCGTTAGGGAAGCAAGAATATTGAACCTTACCAGGAGTAAGAGCTGCAACATTATTGGATGTTACTGACTGTAGGAAAGGCAGAGCCTGAGGACCTTTAACCCAGAACTCACCCATGTGAGAAACGTCGAATACGCCGACACTATTGATGACAGCCATGTGTTCTTCGATAATACCTTGAGGGTATTGTATAGGCATATTATAGCCTGCGAAATCTTCCATTTTTGCTCCAAGAGCAATATGGGTCTCTGTAAACGGAGTTGTTTTCATTTTTTAAAGTAGGTTGTTACTATTTATTAGCAGTTAATTGAATTATGTTTAAGATAGTTTCTTTTGCTTTGAGCAGATTGGAGATAGGCAAGAACTCATAACGACCATGAAAATTGAGTCCACCAGCAAAGATATTGGGACAAGGCAGTCCTTTGAAAGACAGCTGTGCACCATCGGTACCACCACGGATAGGCTGTACTCTTGGTGGGACGCCTGCTTGTTCCATTGCCTTATAAGCGATATCGACAACATGCATTACAGGTTCTACCTTTTCTCTCATATTATAATATTGGTCGTGAAGTTCGACAACAGCAGTTCCTTCGCCAAACTCTGCATTGATTTTGCGAACCAAATGCTGAATCTCCTTCTTTCGATCTTCAAAGCGCTCGCGGTTGTGGTCGCGAATGATATAGCTCAATACTGTTTGTTCTACATCACCTTTGACACCAATAAGATGGTAGAAACCTTCGTATCCCTCGGTATGCTCGGGCGTCTCATGACGAGGCAGCATTTCGATGAACTGATTGGACACTCTGATAGAATTGACCATCTTATGTTTGGCATATCCCGGATGTACATTGCGACCTTTGAAAGTAACCTTTGCAGAAGCAGCATTGAAATTTTCGTATTCCAACTCTCCTAGTTCGCCACCGTCCATAGTGTAGGCCCATTCGCAGCCGAACTTCTCGACATCAAACTTATGAGCACCTAGTCCAATCTCCTCATCGGGATTGAATGCGATACGAACCTTACCATGTTTGATTTCGGGATGCTCTTTCAAGTAGACCATTGCTGATACAATTTCGGCAATACCGGCTTTGTCGTCAGCGCCAAGTAGTGTCTTACCGTTGGTCACGATAATATCTTCACCTTCGTGGTCTAACAATTCAGGGAACTGCTTAGGAGAAAGAACAATATTTTCTTCTGCACAAAGAACGATATCTTTGCCATCGTACTTTTCGACGATACGTGGAGAGACGTTTTTTCCGCTCATATCTGGACTGGTATCCATGTGAGCTATAAATCCTATAACTGGAATATGCTTATCTGTATTGGCAGGCAAAGAAGCAAAAAGATAACCATTCTCATCTAATGTAACTTCGTCGAATCCCAAAGATTCCAACTCAGATTTGAGATAATTGGCAAACACCATTTGTCCCGGAGTACTCGGAGTAAGTCCTGTAAGCTCGTCACTCTGTGTATCGTAGCTTACGTACTTTAAGAAGCGTTCTACTAATTGATTCATATTATTTCGATTTTATTGCGTAAAGATACAAAACTAATTCTTAATAAATAACTAAATACATTTAATTAAGGTATAGTGTAAAAATTTATCATCCGTTTCAAAGCCCGCTGACAGACCGGACAGAACTCCGGAGCCTCGTTGGTGCGCATGCGGCAATCATACGATGGTCGATAAATGCCTTTGCCCGAATATCCGGCACCTTCATAAAGTCCTACTTTATATTTCAATTTATCCGCAGGAAGAGTAGGTATCGGTGTACCTTTCTCTATCATATCCTGCCATTTGGAAGCAAAATTGACACGAGTGGTGATATTCTGTTCCCAAGGTTCTACAGTCTTCGGATAAATATCGTCTGATTCCTCTTCTTCATACCAATATTCATCAGCCAATCCGCCAAAAGCATGTCCGAACTCGTGAACAATAACAGGACGGAACTTTGGATGATGAGCGGCCGTCAGTGTGATATCATTATATATTCCACCGCCACCATAATTTTCGGTGTTGGCCAGAACGATAATATGTTCGTAAGGAACGCCCGCTATGGCATCGTTGATAGCTTTAAGATGAGTTGTGGTCAGGTAACGGTCGGAATAGAACGTATTGAAGTGCGACATAAATGCTGTATTTTTCCAATCATTCTTTCCCGGAATACTGACACCACTATCTACCGAAGGAGTAGAAACGGCAACGATATTGAAGCGATTCTTCATGGTTTTGAAAGGCTCGTGAGTAAACAAACTCTCACAAGCAATCTCGGCGTCATCATAGAAAGTCTTCATCTCAGCAGCAGTATACCCCTCTCCTACTATGGCTACATCTATACAATTGTCTATATTGCCACTCTTGACCAAATATTTGTGGGCAGGTATATTGGCCTGACCTTTGCGATGAATCAATATATCGGCAGGATCTACAAAATGAACGATGCGGGCAACGACAATTCCCGAAGGATTGGAAATTGTTGTTTCGACTTTGACCGTGCGCCTTGGGAAAGGTACCAATACAACATGTTCGAAACCCTTTGCCACCTTTTTGGACTCGGGAGTAGAGATCCATTCCAAGAAAAGAGAAGAAAACGAATTGACATAAATTCGAGCTCCGGTCAACGAATCGGTTACGACCACCTGACCATTGCCTTGTACAGGTAACTCTGACAAATGATGACGACGGCCGGCCCACTGAGGCAGTGATGCTAATTCATCCAAATAGATATTCTGCCCTGATGCGTTACCGGTAAGGAGGTAATCGATGCGCAATGTCTTGTCAACA
>DAIUBN010000068.1:0-14172 GCA_036846645.1 Bacteroidaceae bacterium
CTGCCAATCATCAGTCGTCTGACTCAAAAGCTTCTTCAGATAAAGCTGTAGAAAGTAAAGAAAAGGCCAAAGGTAGTAAAATACAAATCACGGGGTTGAAGACGATTCATGTTATGGCAAAGGGAGAAAATTTGTATACTATTGCCAAAACATATCTAGGTTCTAAAGATAAAATAAAGTATTTGCTACAATACAATAATTTTAAAAATCCTAATTTGGTGACGATAGGTACTAAAATCCGTATACCGATATTGTCTGAATAGTAATTGTAAGGTTTTAAATGTTTTTTTAATCTAAATTAGTTGCAATAGACGATATTATGCCGTATTTTTGGGCTCGCAAAGAAAACGGTTGTTTTCTGAGAGAATATAATTTATTTAATTAGTGAATTAATATAATAAATACGAAAATGGGTGAACCTATTGACATCCGCGAATTGAATGAGCGGATTGAAAGTCAAAGTGCTTTCGTGACAAATTTAACAGCGGGAATGGACCAAGTGATTGTTGGTCAGAAACATTTAATAGAATCATTGCTTATCGGACTGTTGGCTGATGGACATATCTTATTGGAAGGTGTTCCCGGTTTGGCAAAAACACTTGCTATTAAGACTCTGGCCTCTCTGATTGATGCAAAATATAGTCGTATCCAGTTTACTCCTGATTTGCTACCTGCCGATTTGGTTGGAACAATGATATATAGTCAGAAAGATGAGACTTTTGTTGTTCGTAAGGGTCCGGTTTTTGCAAACTTCATCTTGGCAGATGAAATCAACCGTGCTCCGGCTAAAGTACAAAGTGCTTTGCTCGAGTCGATGCAGGAACGTCAGGTGACTATCGGTAACGAGACATTCCAACTTCCCGATCCTTTCTTGGTTATGGCTACTCAGAATCCTATCGAACAAGAAGGTACATATCCATTGCCTGAAGCACAAGTCGATCGTTTCATGTTGAAGGTAGTAATTGACTATCCGAAGATGGAAGAAGAGAAGGCTATCATCAGAGAGAATATAGATGGTAGAAAGTTGGAGGTTCGTCCTATCTTGAAACCGCAAGAAATACTTGAAGCTCGTAAAATTGTTCGTCAGGTATATCTCGATGAGAAGATTGAGAAATATATCGTCGATATCGTTTTTGCAACTCGTAAACCCGAGGAATATGGATTGAAGGAACTGAAGGGAATGATTAATTTCGGTGCTTCTCCACGTGCTTCAATCAACTTGGCTTTGGCTTCGAGAGCATACGCTTTCATCAAACGCCGTGGTTATGTCATCCCAGAAGATATCAGAGCTGTGGCTCATGATGTTCTTCGTCATCGTATAGGATTGTCGTACGAAGCAGAAGCTGCCAACATGACATCCGACGAGATTGTAAGCAAGATACTTAATAAGGTAGAAGTGCCCTGATACGCTGAATCATGGAAACAAGCGAAATATTAAAGAAAGTTCGTAAGATAGAAATCAAAACTCGCGGACTGTCGAACAATATCTTTGCAGGTCAGTATCATTCGGCTTTTAAAGGTAGAGGTATGGCGTTCTCAGAAGTTCGTGAATATCAATATGGTGATGATATTCGTGATATAGACTGGAATGTTACGGCTCGCTTTAACAAACCATACGTCAAAGTATTCGAAGAGGAACGTGAGCTGACAGTGATGTTGCTCATCGACGTCTCTGGTAGTTTGGAATTCGGTACAGTGAAACAGCTTAAAAAGGATATGCTTACAGAGATTGCCGCAACGTTGGCTTTTTCGGCTATTCAAAATAATGATAAAATTGGTGTGATATTCTTTTCTGATAAGATAGAGAAGTTCATTCCGCCAAAGAAAGGTCGCAAGCATATCTTATATATAATAAGAGAATTGCTCGACTTCAAAGCTGATAGTCGTAAGACGAATATCCAACAGGCATTGCAATATCTGACAAATGTGATGAAACGTCGTTGCACTACGTTCGTTCTATCAGATTTTATTGATTCGAATGATTTTGAAAATGCTTTGACTATTGCCAATCGTAAACATGATATTGTGGCCTTACAGGTATTCGATAAAAGGGTCGCTGAGATTCCTAATGTCGGATTGATGAGGGTGAAAGATGCTGAAACCGGCAATGAACAATGGATTGATACTTCATCGGCAATTGTTCGGAACATGCATCATAAGTGGTGGCTAGATAGTCAGGCTCGACTTAATTCTACTTTCACTAAATGTCAGGTAGATGCTGTTTCGGTACGTACCGACCAGGATTATGTCAAAGCATTGCTCAATCTTTTTGCTAAACGTAATTAATGCGAATATGAAAAAAATTGCTTTTCTGTTTTTGTTGCTCATCTCTCTGGTTGCTAATGGGCTTTCTGCTCAATCGGTAACGGTGACTTCGAAGATGGATTCCACTCAGATAAAGATAGGTCAACAGACTAAGATCAGGTTGATTGTTTCTGCTGCCGAAGGACAAAACGTTGTATTCCCTGTATTTAGAGATACCATCGTTGGTAATGTCTTTTTGGTAAAAGCCGATGCTCCTGAATCAAAGAAGGTGGGCAACAATAGATTGGAAATATCTAAATCTTATACCGTTACTTCTTTCGATTCGGCACTTTATTATATTCCACCAATGGTTGTGAAGGTCGACAATAGGGATTATCCTACACAGTCTTTATCACTCAAGGTGATGACGGTGCCTGTAGATACTGTTCATGCTGATAAGTTCTATGGGCAGAAACCGATTATGAAAGCTCCTTTTGTTTGGTCTGACTGGATAGGTCTGTTCCTCTTTTCTATTCTGGCATTGGCTTTCATTGCTGCTCTTGTTTATCTTTTCATTCGTCTTCATGATAACAAACCGATTATTAAGCATATCAAAGTTGCGCCTAAGTTGACTCCGCATCAACAGGCTATGAAGGAGATAGAAGAGATAAAAGAAGAAAAACTCGAACTGAAAAAAGAAGATCCGAAAGAGTACTATACGCGACTTACAGAAGCCATCAGAAAGTATATCAAGGAACGTTTTTATTTCAACGCAATGGAGATGACCTCTCAAGAGATTATCGATAAATTGATGGATTTGAAAGATAAGGAAGCTTTGACAGACCTTTCGTTCTTATTCCGTACAGCCGATTTGGTGAAGTTTGCAAAACACGCACCAGAGTTGAATGAAAATGATGCAAACTTGGTAAAAGCTGTAGACTTCATTAATCAGACTAAAGTTGAAGAAGATGAGAAGGTGCAGCAGCCAACAGAAATTACTGTTGTAGAAAAACGTTCGCTGCGTACTAAGCGTTTGCTGGTTACTGCAATAGTGGTTTTATCTATTGGTATCGTTGCTAGTTTGGTATATATCGGTTCTCAGTTGTATGCACTTCTATCTTGGTAGAAGTATGTATGAACTATATGTTAACAATTAAATAATTTGGATTAGAATGGTTTTTGCCAATAGTGGATATTTGTTTTTGCTACTCTTTCTTATACCTTATATAATATGGTATATCATGAAAGGAAGAAAGTCGGGCGCTTCTTTGCAAGTGTCGGATACCAAAGTTTATGCAAAGACACCAAAGACTTTAAAAATTTACCTGCTGCATCTGCCTTTCTTGCTGCGTATCTGTACTTTTGTACTTATTGTTTTGATTCTGGCTCGTCCTCAATCTACCAACAGCTGGAAAGATAGCGAGACAGAGGGTATAGATATTATGATGTGTTTAGATACTTCGACAAGTATGCTTGCCGAAGATATCAAGCCTAATCGTATTCAGGCGGCAGAAGATGTTGCAGCCAATTTTATTAGTGGTCGCCCAAATGATAATATCGGATTGACATTGTTTGCGGGAGAAACTTTCACGCAATGTCCTCTTACTATAGATCATGCGGTGTTGCTCAATCTCTTTCAGAGTATAAGGGCTGGTATGCTACCAGACGGTACTGCTATCGGTATGGGTCTTGCCAATGCTGTCTCTCACTTGAAGAATAGTAAAGCCAAGTCGAAAGTGATAATCTTATTGACTGATGGTTCCAATAATATGGGTGATATCTCTCCTTTGACCGCTGCCGAAATAGCCAGAACGTATGGTATCAGAATTTATACTATAGGCGTTGGCTCTAATGGTACAGCTGCCTATCCGGTGCCTGTTGGTGGAACTATTCAATATATTACTCTCCCTGTAGAGATTGATGAAAAGACATTGAATCAGATAGCTAGTACGACAGATGGTATTTATTATCGTGCCACAAGTCGTTCCAAACTGGAAAAGATATATCAAGAAATAGATAAGATGGAAAAGACGAAGCTAAATGTGAAGTCGTTCAAGAAGCGTACAGAAGAATATCAGCCTTTTGCGATACTAGCTTTGCTTTGTGTCTTATTGGAAATATTGTTACGGCAAACTGTTTTGAAGAAATTGCCATAACATGAACTATTAAAAGAATTAGAGAAATGTTTCGATTTGAAGAACCTGCATATTTATATCTCTTGCTATTGCTTCCTGCATTAGTAATGTTTTATTTATATAAGAACTTTAAGCGTCGTCGCCGTCTTCGTGAGTTTGGTGATCCTGAACTTATGGCTCAGTTGATGCCTTCTGTTTCAAGACACCGTGAAGATGCTAAGTTTTATTTATTGGTATGTGCTGTTGGATTGTTGGTAGTATTGATGGCACGTCCGCAGTTTGGTACTAAAGCTGAAAATGTGAAGCGTAACGGTGTGGAAATAATCATCGCTCTTGATATATCTAATTCTATGTATTGTAAAGATGTTCAGCCAAGCAGATTGGAACGTGCCAAGTTATTGGTAGCTCAGCTTGTTGATCAACTTGATAATGATAAAGTTGGATTTATTGTTTTTGCAGGTGACGCTTTCACTCAGTTACCTATTACGAGTGATTTTGTATCTGCCAAGATGTTTCTCGATGCAATATCTCCTACAATGATACAAAAACAAGGTACTGCGATTGGTAGTGCTATAAGTTTGGCAACAAAGAGTTTTACTCCTCAAAAAGGTATTGGTAGGGCAATTGTTTTGATTACGGATGGTGAAAATCATGAACCAGGTGCCGATGAAGCTGTAACTGAGGCTCAAAAGAAAGGCATTGAAGTATGTGTTTTGGGAGTAGGTCTGCCTAATGGCGGTCCGATACCAATACCTGGTACTCATGATTATCTTCGCGATTCTCAAGGCAGCGTAGTCACTACTCGTCTTGATGAGAATATGTGCAAACAATTAGCTCAACTTGGAAAAGGAATATATGTTAGAGTTGATAATACTGATACAGCGCAAAAGGCTATTAATGGTGAGATAGATAAAATGGCTAAAGCTGATATCAATTCCAAAGTGTTTAGCGAATACGATGAACAATTTCAGGCTGTAGCATGGCTTATTCTTTTATTGTTGATTGCCGATATTTGTATCTTGGAATTCAAAAATCCGAGATTGAAAAATGTTCGATTGTTCTCTAATAAATTAATTAAGAGGTAAGATGATGAAGAATAAATACATATTGTTGTTTTGTCTTTTATTGTTTTCTATTGGAGCTGTAGCTCAGAAAAACGAAAGAATTAATATTCGTAAGGGTAATAAGGCATTTGATAATAAATCGTATGTGAAGTCCGAAACTTATTATAGAAAGGCTCTAGATACAAACAAAAAATCCTCGATTTCGATGTATAACCTTGGCAATACATTGTCTATGCAAAAGAAATATAACGATGCAATGAAGATGTACCAATCTGCAGCCAAAATAGAAAAAGATAAGTCTAGATTGGCTCAGATTTATCATAACATGGGTGTGTTGCTCATGGCTAATAAGGATTATGAAAATGCAATCAAGGGCTTCTCTACATCTTTGTTTAATAACCCTAATGATGAAGAGACGCGTTATAATCTTGCTTTAGCTCAAAAATTACTCAAGAAGCAGAAGAAAGATCAAAATAAAAACAAGAATAATAAAAATAAGAATAAGGACAAGAATAAACAAAACAAAGATAAAAATAAGCAAGATAAGAATAAGCAGAATAAAGACCAAAATAAACAGAATCAGCAGCAACAGAAGCAAAATCAGAATAAGATGTCTAAACAAAATGCTGATCAGTTGTTGAATGCTGTAATGCAGCAAGAAAAGGGTACCCAGGAGAAAATGAAAAAGCAAGGTATTCAGGGCAATCGTTTAGAAAAGAATTGGTAGTTGCTTAAATTATGAGAATGATGAAAAAGTTATTGTTTATAGTTACATTAATTTCGACTTTTTTGATGGCGCAGTATACTGAAGCGAAGGTTCGTTTCACTGCATCTGCTCCACAAACGGTTTCTGTTGGAGATCAGTTTAGATTGTCGTTTACTATTGGAACTGTCAATGTTGCCAATTTCCGTGCGCCTTCTATTAAAGGATTTGATGTTTTGATGGGACCTAGTCGTTCGGAAGAAAGTAGTACCCAAATTGTTAATGGTCATGTATCTTCTTCTGGAAGCATTACTTTTACCTATATATTAATGGCTACTGCACCTGGAACATTTTCTATTGGTGGAGCTACTGCTCAAGCTAATGGAGAGCATGTCACTTCTAATGGCGTAAGAATTAAAGTAGTAGCCGGTGGGGCTGGCTCAGGTTCATCATCGAGAAGAAGTAATTCGGGTGGTGGAGTTGCCACAAGCAATGTCGCTCCTTCTTCTCATAAGGGAGTTTCAAAAGCTGATTTGTTTGTTACAGGTTCATTGAATAAAACTTCAGTACACGAACAAGAAGCTATCGTTCTCACGTATCGAATTTATACAAGAGAGGCTAATCTACGTTTCGATAATGTTGTACTGCCCGATTTTAAAGGTTTCCACTCTCAAGAAGTTCAATTACCTACCAATGCAAAATGGACAACAGCTTCTTATAAAGGAAAGAACTATTATTCAACAGTATATCGTCAGTTTGTGCTCTTCCCGCAACAATCAGGTAAGTTAAAAATTGGTAGTGCACGATTTGATGCAGTTGTATCTAAAATATCTCAGACAGCCGATCCTTTTGATGCGTTCTTCAATGGTGGTGGAAATATTGTCAACTTCAAGAAAATATTGACTTCTCCTGTGCTCAATATTAATGTGACTCCTCTGCCTACACGACCTGCCAATTTCTCTGGTGGTGTTGGTACTTTCAGAATGACATCTTCTATCAATAGTCATAAAGTTAAGACCAACGATGCTATTACCATGCATATTGTTATATCGGGAACTGGTAATTTGAAGTTGTTATCGAATCCAATTATTACGTTCCCTGATAATTTCGAAAAATACGATCCGAAAGTATCAGAGAATACACAACTTACAGCTGCTGGTGTGGTAGGTAGCAAAACAATCGACTATTTATTAATACCTCGTGATCCTGGAACATTTACCATTCCTGCTGCTACTCTAACTTATTTTGATAGTGGAACTAATACTTATAAGACGATTCGTACACAGCCTTATAATATAGAAGTAGAGAAGGGTGCTGGAAATGCTACACAGCAAATTCAAAACTTCACCAATAAGCAAGACGTGAAGATATTAGGCGATGATATACGCTATATTAAGATGAACGATGTTTCGCTACAATCTAAAGGTGCTTTATTCTTTGGCTCATTCGTCTATTGGTTATGGTATATCTTACCGGGTATTGCATTCATTATATTCTTGATATATTACCATCAACAGATTGTTGATAATGCAAATGTGGCAAAGATGCGCAATAAGAAAGCAAACAAGATTGCTAACAAGCGATTGAAGTATGCTGGTAAACTATTGTCAGAGAATAAGAAAGATGAATTCTATGATGAAGTTCTCAAGGCTCTTTGGGGATATACCAGTGATAAATTGAGCATTCCTGTTTCTCAATTATCGAAAGATAATATAGAAGAGAATATGAGAAACTATGGAGTTCAAGAAGATTTAATCAAAGATTTCTTGGCTACTCTTAATGAATGTGAGTTCGCTCGTTTTGCTCCTAGTGGAGAAGGCAATCAAGCGATGGATAAGGTATATATGTCTTGTCTGAATATTATGAGTAAAATGGAAAGCTCTATAAAGCGTAAATAATGATAGGAGAGTAGTGAAATGAAAAATATATTATTTGTACTCAGTTTTTTATTGATTTTTACTGCCACCTGCATGGCTTCTCCTTCTTCGATCAATAAGATGAAAAGAGATGCTGATGTGGCTTACTCTAAAAGTGATTATACTACAGCTATTCAGCTTTATGAGAACGTATTGAAAGAGGGTGAGTCGGCTGAGGTTTATTATAATCTTGGAAATAGCTATTATAAGCATAATGAAATAGCAAAGTCGATTCTCAATTATGAACGTGCCTTGTTGCTCGAACCATATAATAGTGATGTTCGTAACAATTTGGAAATAGCTCGAGGTAAGACTATGGATAAAACTAATCCTACCTCCGAATTCTTCTTTGTCACTTGGGCAAAGGCATTGGGCAATCAGCAAAGTGCAGATGGATGGTCCAAAATTGGCATTTTCTTCTTCCTTTTGTTTTTGGTTGCTGTCTATTTCTATGTCTTCTCTAAGTATATAAAGGTGAAGAAGATTGGTTTTGCTTGTGGTATTCTATTCTTAGGCTTTACTATTCTTTCCAATATCTTTGCTTATAGCCAGAAGAATGATTTGATAAATAGAAATACAGCTATCGTAATGAGTCATAGTGTCATTGTCAGGAGTACACCTAGTGACAGTGGTACTAAACTTTTTGAGATTCATGATGGGCATAAGGTCGATATAAAGGATAATTCGATGAGCCAGTGGAAGAATATTCAGCTCGAAGATGGTAAGGAAGGCTGGGTGCATACTTCGGATATAGAAATAATCTGAAACGTATTCTTTAAATTTTATACGTCAACGATAATTTATTATAAGAAAATGTGAAATTATTTGTTTAATCCTTTTTTTATTATTAAGTTTAAAGCGTGATTTAAAAACAACATGTTTATTAACCTATAAATTCAATAAGACATGAGGACTATAACATTTAATGAGCTTCGTAAGATTAAAGACTCTTTGCCAACTGGAAGCATGCGTAGAATCGCTGAAGAATTAGGTTTAAATGTAGATACCGTTAGAAATTTCTTCGGTGGTTATAATTTCAAAG
Organism: Bacteroidaceae bacterium; assembly: GCA_036846645.1. Taxonomy (GTDB): domain Bacteria; phylum Bacteroidota; class Bacteroidia; order Bacteroidales; family Bacteroidaceae; genus JAAYUD01. Next base: position 9,105 of record DAIUBN010000068.1, read on the forward strand.
AAGGTAAGAGTGTTGGATTACACATAGAACCGGGACCAGATGGTGGTTTGGTGATGCTTGATGATACAACAGTTTTAGACCTCGCGTTGGATATTCTTAAAGAACAAAACAACGTAGAGAAGGAGGAATTAACTCCTGCGATGGTGTAAAGAAAGTAACAACTATCAGATAATCCCAATTGCTATTCAACTAAGACAATTGGGATTATTTGTTATATACGATATAATATTGAATATGGAAGATAAGTTAGTCACATTAGTAACTTTGACTTACAACAAGGCATTGATCCTTAAAAAGTTCCTTGAGAAAGAGGGTATTGACGTTTATATTGCCAATCTCCATCCTCTCAATCCGGTTGTTTCGTCCGGAGTTAGAGTTCGTATTAAAGAGCGTGATCTGCCACAGGCTTTGAAGATTACCGAAAGTCCTGCATGGCTTTCCGAAAGTGTTGTAGGAGGAAGTGCACCTATTACAGAGGAAGATAGTGAAGAGATTCTTGTCCCTGTCGACTTTTCCGAATATTCAATGAGGGTTTGCGAAATTGCTTTTCACATTGCAGATAAGATGCATTATCAAATAACCTTGATGCATGTCTATCTTACTTCAATGTTTTCTTTGCCATATGGTGAGAATCTGCCATTGGTGAATGATAAAGATACAAAGAATGAATTGGCTAATATTCAAAAAGAGATTGATCAGTTGTGCGATACAATAAAAGATAAAATCGCTAAAGGTGATTTTCCTGATATCAGATATAACTGCATCTTGAAAGAAGGAATACCAGAAGAAGAAATATTGCGCTATTCTAAAGAGAAACGTCCAAAACTCATCATTATGGGTACTCGTGGTAAGCACAAAAAAGATATGGATCTTATGGGAAGTGTAACAGCTGAAGTTATCGAAAGGGGTAGGGTAAGCATTCTTGCTATTCCCGAGAATACTCCAATTAAAGATTTCAATAATGTTAAGCACATAGCTTTTATTACCAATTTTGAACAATTTGATTTAATTGCTTTCGATTCGTTTATCAAGTTATGGAATAGCAATTATAATTTCTCTATTTCGTTATTGCATCTCGAAGGAACACATAATACTTGGAATGAGATTAAGCTGGCAGGTATCAAAGATTATTTTCTCCATCAATATCCATCGCTTGATATCCATTATGACGTTGTCAAAGACGATGATTTGTTGAAGAGTTTGGATAAATATATTAATGACAATCGAATTGATATTATTGCTTTGACTTCTCGCAAACGAAATGTCTTCTCTCGTTTGTTCAATCCAAGTATAGCTCAGCGTATGATATTTCATTCGGATACGCCATTGATGGTGCTGAATATGAAATCTATCAATTAGAATAATTTCAATAGGTCGATATACAATAAAAAAGCTGCAACTCATTTCGAATTGCAGCTTTTTTATTGTATTTATCAGAATGTTTATTTTCTGCTATTGAAACCGCCACCTGTGCGTTGGTCTTTCAATCTTTGAGATTCTTGTTGCATAGCTTCCAAACGTGCAGCAAATCCAGATTTCTTTTTCACAGTCTTCGAATATGCTTCAAGTCGTGCAAGCAATTGCTCTTCATTAGTCGTTTTGCGGAGTACTATCATTGTAACAATACTGATTAATGTTGAAATGAAGTAATAGTAGTTCAAACCTGCTGGATAGTCATTCAGCAAGAAGAAGAACATGATAGGCATCAGGTATGTCATCCATTTCATAGCTGCCATCTGTGGATTGGCGCCAGTATCTTGTTGCTGCATAGTGAACTTAGTATTCAATACGTTGGTTACTGTCATCAGCAGACAGAACAAGCTGAGGTGATTTCCTAAGAATGGTATATGGAATGGGAATGTTACGATAGAATCGTATGTCGATAAGTCGGTTGCCCACAAGAAACTCTCTTGGCGCAGCTCGATAGCACTCGGCACGAACATGAACAACGCCATCAGAATAGGAAATTGTATCAGCATTGGCAGACAGCCACCCATCGGACTGACGCCGTATTGACTATATAATCCCATAACCTCGCTTTGTTTCTTCATTGCATCTTCCTTATTCGGATATTTTGCATTGATTTCGTCAATTCGTGGTTTCAATACTCTCATCTTGGCAGAAGATATATAAGTCTTCCACGTTGCCGGGTAAACAACAATCTTAACTATGATAGTCATGATAAGTAGTACCCAGCCCATGCTAAGTCCCCAACTTCGTAACCAGTCGAACACATTGATAGTGAACCATTGATTGATTTGTTTCACTACCGGCCATCCTAAGTAAACCAAATCTTCAAGATGCCATTTGGTTGTCTGGCCGCTATTGAATGAACTGAGTGTGCGGTAGTGGTTTGGTCCGAAATAGAAATGCATCGTTGTCGGTTCTTTTCCAGAAGGATCGAATTTCGTATCCATCTCAGCCGAATAATCTTTCAGATATCCGCTTCCTTCTTTTTCAGATTTCGACGCTAATTTATTCTTTGTGAACAATTGATCAGCAATGAATACCGAAGAGAAGAACTGACTCTTATAGCCAATCCAATTGATAGATTTTGAGATCTCTTTCTCTACGTCTCCGCTTGCCGACAAATTGTTTGTATCATCATCACTCGTTCTATAGGTCAAATCCGATAAACGATTCTCGTATGTGAAACCAAGCTCTTGTTGGCGTGCTTTCTCTTTCCATTCGATGCTCATCGTTTTGGTATTCCTATTCAGCAAAGTGTCCATTCCAACTGCTTGGATAGATAAGTCGACCATATAGCTTTCGGGACGAAGTCTATATACAAAGTCGATGTGACTTTTGCTGTCTTCTGTCGCATTGATGCGCATTGTAACACTCGAATCAGTAACATTGACCGGTTCAAAATATAAGTCGCTTGTACGAACTACCTTCTCGTGATTGTAAAAGTTGTAGTTGAGTGATATATCTTTATTAGAAAACAAAGTAACAGGCGTTTTTTTATCCTGACTTTTATAATTCTTCAAGATTGCTTCTGTGATATATCCTCCCTTTGTACTCAATGAAAGTTTTACCTTATTATTCTGCAATACAATTGTCGAATCTACTTTCTTAGAATATTTTTGAAATGCAGATGTAGAATCAACAGTTGCAACAGCCTTCGTTGTTGCAGTATCGGCGGCAGATTTTTTTGCTTTGGCCTGTTGCTCTTGGATTCTCGCTATAGAGTCGTTAAACTTTTGCTGAGCCATTTGTTGTTCTTTGCTCGGGCGACTGAAAAAACTGAAGCCTATTACAACGATAGCAATCAATATAAGGCCGGTAATAGTATTTTTATCCATTCGAAAAATTAATTATAAGAATATTCTATTTATTAAGTGCGGCTTTGATGAACGAAACAAACAAAGGATGAGGATTAAGTACTGTACTACTATATTCGGGATGAAATTGTGTACCGATATACCATTTTAACTTTGGTACTTCTACAATTTCTATCAAGTCCGATTCGGGATTGATACCAACACCATTCATACCTGCCTTCTCAAAAGCATCACGATAGTCGTTGTTGAATTCATAACGATGGCGATGGCGTTCTTGAATATGCTCTTTACCATATATACTATATGCCTTAGATTTCTTATTCAAAACACATTCGTAAGCTCCGAGACGCATTGTGCCTCCCATATTTGTTATGGCTTTTTGTTCTTCCATAATATCAATAATAGGATGAGTGGTCTTTTCATCTATCTCGGTCGAATTGGCATCTTCGTAGCCCAAAACGTCGCGAGCGAACTCAATAGCCATACACTGCATACCTAAGCAGATACCAAAAGTTGGTTTGTCATGCTCTCGTTGATATCTGGCAGCCACAAATTTTCCTTCTATACCACGAGAACCAAATCCTGGGCAGATAACTACTCCATCAGCAGGACTCAGAAGCTCATCAACGTTGCTTTCGGTTAGTTTCTCTGAAGAAATATATTTAATTTGCACTTTGCAGTCATTGTATGTACCGGCTTGCGACAAAGATTCTAATATTGATTTATAGGCATCTTGTAGTTCTACATATTTTCCTACCATGGCAATCTTTACTGTCTTGGTGGCATTGGCACGGCGTTCCAAGAAAGCTTTCCACGAAGTCAAATCCAAGTTGTTCTCATTGTCTATTGGTAATCCCATTTTTTCCAAAATTGTCTCATCCAATTTTTGTTCATGCATGAGGATTGGTACTTGATAGATTGTTGGTGCATCAATAGACTGAACAACGGCATTCTCGGAAACATTGCAGAACAATGCAACTTTCTTTCTAAGATTGGTATTCAATTCATGCTCTGTACGCAGTACCAGAATATCTGGCTGTATACCCAGACTCTGAAGCTGTTTTACAGAGTGTTGTGTCGGTTTGGTCTTCAATTCTTTGGCAGCAGCAAGATAGGGAACGTATGTAAGATGTACGCAAAGTGCGTTTTTCCCAAGTTCCCATTTCAACTGACGTATACTTTCCAAAAATGGTAATGATTCGATATCACCGACCGTTCCGCCAATTTCTGTTATCACAAAATCGAAATTGTATTTCTTACCTAGCAATTTCACATCGCGTTTTATTTCATCTGTGATATGAGGAATAATCTGGACGGTTTTGCCGAGATAGTCACCGCGGCGCTCTTTATCAATCACGCTCTTGTAGATTCTACCTGTTGTCAGATTGTTGGCTTTTGTTGTCTGTATACCCAGAAAACGTTCGTAGTGTCCTAAGTCCAAATCGGCTTCGTGGCCGTCGACTGTTACATAACACTCTCCATGTTCGTAAGGATTCAGTGTACCGGGATCTATATTGATATATGGATCGAATTTCTGAATAGTTACTTTATAACCTCTTGCTTGTAGCAATTTACCTATTGATGACGAAATAATGCCTTTCCCTAACGAAGAAGCCACACCGCCTGTTACAAAAATGTACTTAGTTTCACTCACAGCCATAACTGTTTATTTTTTTATTTATCTTTTTCTATTTCAAATGATTTATACAATTCCAAGTTGCAAATTTATAAAAAAAAGAAGTGCCGACTAAGTTTATTTCAATAAAAATAATTCTTCTAATCAA
>DAIUBN010000069.1:0-14081 GCA_036846645.1 Bacteroidaceae bacterium
ATCTGCATACAACGGATTCTTCGGAAACAAACATTTCAGCAAAACCAACGAATACCTAATCAAATATGGTAAGTCACCAATAAATTGGTGAATCCAAGAACTCTTTCCACTATAAGAAAATAAAAAAAAGATATAGATGTTTCGTCGGAAACATCTATATCTTTTTAGGAAAACGTGCTAATGTTCTCTAAGAAACTCCCTGAAGAATTTCTTGAAACTATTTCTTTAATTGATACTAATTTCCTAACGAATTTAACATTTAATTGTTAATTACATGAATTCCATTCCCGAATATACTGAGAAAAGACAAAGCAGAAGTCAGTATCTCAAATATCATCTCTAATACGCAAGTTTAATGCAATAATTATCCGAAAATAAAGTTTATATCAATTAATTTTAAAAAAAATCGTTCATTTTAGTAGCACATTTAAAAAAGATATATATATTTGCAAAAATAAAAAGCAATAATAGCTATATTTAATACCATTATCACTTTTTCTTCAATTGATTTAGTATTGAAGATTTTCTGTTCAACTACCACTTTCATAAAAAGCTTGTTCACACCTACTACTATATAGAAGTTATGAAATTATTATTACTAGAGAGAAGTAATATATAATATACATTATGCTAGTTTAATTAATTAAGAAGGAGATTATTTTATGAAATGGAAATTAATGATTCTGTTTGTCTGCCTTTTAACGAGTGTTAGCTCCGTATTGGCACAACAAAAAGTAACAGGTGTAGTCCTTTCTTCCGAAGACAATGAACCCATTATTGGTGCATCTGTCTACCTCAAGGGAAGTAAAGTAGGAGCCATCACCGATAGCAACGGACGATTTTCGCTCAGCGTCCCGCGCGGTACGAAAACTTTAGTGGTATCATTCGTTGGTATGAAGACTAAAGAAGTAGCGATTAAGCCAAACCTTACTATTTTCTTAGAGAACGACTTTGCACAACTCGATGAAGTTGTTGTAACTGCTCAGGGTATTACCCGTAAGGCAAAGTCGCTGGGTTATTCTACCCAAGAGGTGAAAGGTGAGAAACTGACCATGGCACGTCAGACCGACCTCGGTAACGCCATGGCCGGTAAGATTTCTGGTGCCCGCTTCTTCGGTGCATCTGGTGCGACATTCGATACTGGTTCTATCGTTCTTCGTGGTACTACAACTTTCACAGATAGAGCAGGTTCAGAACCAATCTACGTTGTAGATGGAACAATCACCAACAAAAATGTCATCAATATGGATGATGTTGAATCCATCAACGTACTGAAAGGTCCGGCTGCTACAGCTCTTTACGGTTCTGAAGGCGGTAATGGTGCTGTCATCATCACTACCAAGAAAGCCAAAGATGGTAAAGGCAGTGTTGAAGTAAGCCATTCTATTACTTTTGAAAATTACTATAACCACTTCAAGATGCAGCGCGATTATGGCGGTGGTAGCTTGGGAGCTAGTGGTGAATCTTTGGATGCAAAATATGGCTCACAATACGATACCATGTCTGCCGAATTCCTTTATGGGACATACAAGGGATGGAAAAACTCAGATGGTTCTTATTATATGGACTATGGTTCAGATGAAAGCTGGGGTGCACGCTTTGACAGCAATGTAAAGATGGCATCTGCATTATATTATGACTCTACAAGTTCGAAATATCAAAAAGCTGACCCATGGGTTGCACAACTCGATATGAAAGACTTGTTCCGCACTGGTATCAACAACACTACTAATGTAGCATTCTCTAAATCAGGAAAAGATTACTCAACACGTGTATCTTTCACCAATAGTGATCGTACCGGTATTTATCATAATTCACAGGCTATCCGCCGTTTTTTAGGTGTAAAAGCAACTTACTCTCCAAAAGAATGGATGAATATCGTATTAGATTATAAATACACTTATCGTCGCAACAAGAACTCTGCTACAGAAGGTTATGGCGAGAATGGTAATACTTTCTACGATTTTGTACAGTGGGGACATACTAATGTCAACCTAAAAGATTATAAAGATTATCAACGTGGTGATGGTACCTGGAGAACTTGGAACATAATCTCTCCTGACAACCTAACCGCCAACTTCCATGATAACCCATTTGCCGTAGCTGATAATTTCAACCACTATTCTACCGATCAATGGAGTGTACTTACTGGTGATATGGAAATTAAACTCCCATACAACTTCAAAGCTGGTGTACGTGTTATGGCCAACTTGAAAAACAACAATAGCGAGACTAAAGTTTCTAATGGAGCTATTAATTTCTCAAGTCAATATGCAGAGTCTCAATATCATACTCGCGAGTTGACCGTTCAAGGCAGATTGACATGGGGTAATCGCTATATTAATGACCGTTTGACTGTTGATGCTGGTATCTTCACCGAGCAAAAGAACTATAGCTATGGCTATCTCACAGCAAGTACCGCTAGCGGACTTGGTATTGATGGATTCTTCAATTTATCGAACTCTAATTCGTATGTTACAGCATCAAATACTGTCACAGAATACAAAACTAGAAGTATTTTTGGTACAGCTACAGTAGGCTTCGATGATACTTACTTCTTAGATGGTTCTTTACGTAATGACTGGGATTCTAAATTACCGAAATCTTCAAACAGTTACCTCTACGGTGGTCTTTCTGCCAGTGTATTAGTAAGTAACTTCTTTAAAGAGTTAAAATGGCTGAACTATTGGAAAGTTCGTGGTTCGTTGGCCCAAGTAGGTAGCACACTAGCTGCATACGCTGCAACTACCAATTATCTGACTTCTACTGCTTATGGAAGCAAGATTCGTCTATACCAATCTGCAAGTCAGAAAAACCAAAATATCAAACCAACAATTTCTACTTCATACGAGTTGGGTACAGAATTTCGTATGTTCGACAATCGCTTCTGGGGTGATATCAACGTCTATATCCGCGATACCAAGAACCAGATTATCAATGCTACAGTAGCCCCACAATCAGGTTATTCTTCTCGTCAGATCAATGCTGGTTTGGTTCGCAATAAAGGTATTGAAATAAGCCTTGGTGGTACAGTTTTAAAGAACAAAGATTTCCAATGGGATATCGATGCTAACATCGCAAAGAATGTAAACAAGTTGGTCAGCCTTAATGAAGGCATTTCCGATTACACACTGACATGGAACCGTTTCTACTATAACTTCACATTAAAAGCAGAAGTAGGCAAACCAATTGGTGTACTCTATACTAGTGCTCGTTGGGCAAAAGATGATAATGGAAAGCAAAAATTAACAGCCACGGCTTCAACTTCTTGGGGTGGTGGTTATAGACCAACATACGATTTAGGGACCGAGAAAGAGGTCGGAAACTTCCAACCAGATTGGACCGGTGGTTTTTCTACAAATGTACGTTTCAGAGACTTCCGTCTTGGTGCAAGCTTTGACTATATGATTGGTGGTAAGATGGTATCTTGGACCAATTTGTGGGCTACAGGTTCTGGTATGTTAGCTTCAACTTCACAACTCAACAATAATGGGGTGAACGAACGTGAACCTATTAGCAAAGGCGGTGGTGTACATGTTCAAGGTGTTGACGCATCGGGTAATGATGTAGATTGCTATATCAATGCTTACAACTACTATCATTACAAAGCTTATTATGGTAATGACGATTGGATTTACAGCCGTACTTATTTGAAGATGCGTGAATTATCATTGACCTATAACGTTCCTTCATCTTTCTTGGCAAAGACAAAGACAGGTATTGAAAGTTTCAGTCTTTCATTCATTGCAACCAACCCTTGGCTGATCTATTCAGCTTGTCCAAACGTTGACCCATCTGAGACGGGTACCAATTGGCTCGAAGGTGGCCAGGCCCCTGCAACACGTTCTTGGGGTCTGACTGTAAAATTATCATTCTAACAACTCAAAATAAGGAAATACAATTATGAAATATATTAAATCATTATTATTGACTGTAGCTATCTCCTTCTCTTTAGCGAGTTGCAACTACAGTGATTTCGGAGATATCAACCAAAATCCGAACTATCCAAGCACGGCATATACTTCAATGCTGTTCACTATGTCGGGTATGTATGTCAGAAATTTCATATCAACATCCACAACGTACGACCCATGGACCCAAGAATGGGCAGGATATATCTCAGAATCAAAGAATAATCAATATGGTCCTTTACAAACAACAGTTAGTTTCGGAACATCGGGTTATTACTTATATGCTATCAAAAACTTAAATAAGATTATCAGCCTGAACGAAGATCCAGCTACAAATAAGACAACTGCAGTCCTTTCATTTGGTTCTAATGCCAATCAGATAGCAGCATCCAAAACATTGAGAGCTTTCTTTTATATGACTTTGACAGATATTCTTGGACCAATTGCATATTCAGAAGCCTTTCAAGGTGATAGTCTGAACAATTGGACCCCAAAGTACGATTCACAAGAATATATCTATAAGTCTTTAGATGAAGAGCTGAAAGCAGCCTATGCACAATTCGACACAAGCGGTTCACTGAACGACGCTGATATGTTTTATGGTGGTGATATCACAAAGTGGAAAAAATTCAATGCAACACTTCGTATGATGATGGCTATCAAAATGGCTGATGTAGATCCCACTAATGGTAAAGCTCGTTTTGCACAGGCATACGCTGATGGTGGTATGACAGATGTTGCCGATGGTTTTAATTATACTTACGACAATTATACAAATGCCGACAATAGCGACTACCATAGCAGTTTCATGTACTACACAGGTAATCAAAGCTATGCAGCTGCCGGTTTAAACTTCGTACCCAACAAAATCATTGTAGATGCATTGAAAGATTACAACGATCCACGTATGTTTACATACTTCACTATTGATGGTTATAAAGGAAAACGTGCTGGTGATCCGAACGATGTTAACTCTTACGTAGGAGTTCCTTTCGGACTAGAAAGTAATGATGCAGTAACTGCAGCTTCTTTAAACTGCTGTTCAGTGAACTATTCATATTGCGAACCAACTGCAACATACGGCGTCATCACTACAGCTCGTGCATTGTTGGTTGAAGCAGAAGCAGCAGAACTGGGCTGGATAAGCGCCGATGCAGAAACATTATACAAAGCAGGTATCAAAGCTTCATTCGATTTTTCGGGCGCAAGCGGATATGATACTTATATTACTTCTGATAAAGTTGCATTATCAAGCGTTAAACAAACAGCCTTATCACAAATCGTAATGCAACGTTTCTTGGCAGGCTTTATGACCGATGGTATTGAAGCATGGTCCGACTGGCGTCGTTACAACATTCCGACAATGCCAATATATGCTGGCCAATCGGCAGAAGGAATCACCGTATATCCTTATCGAATGCAGTACATAACTGAAGAGAAGGATTACAACGAAGCCAACACAACAGATGTCATCAACAAGTACTTCAATGGCAAAGATGATCGTTGGCAGAGAGTATGGTGGGATACAAAAGACAATATTTAATTTATAAATCTCTCTCTTATAGCTGACTTCTCTGTGAAGCGAGGCCAGTGATTTACGAAAAGTGGCAAGGCTCCTAGGAACCTTGCCACTGATTTTTTTGTTAGACGCTATACTTATTATATATAGAGCAGAAACTTTAAAGTTGAGTTGTCTTATCTATCAGATAATAATCGAGAATCGTCATTGCCGCCATGGATTCAACAATAGGCACTGCACGAGGCAATACACACGGGTCGTGACGTCCTTTCGGCTTCAATGTTGTATCTACACCATCGATATTCACAGTTTCTTGTTCCATCAGAACAGTAGCAACCGGTTTGAACAGCACTCTGAAGTAGATATCTTCTCCATTGCTGATACCGCCTTGAATACCTCCCGAATGATTGGTATGAGTCTTCACCTTGCCATGGTCATTGAAGAAAGCATCATTTTGTTGAGAACCTCGTTGACCTACGCCATCAAGACCAATACCATATTCGAAACCTTTAGCAGCATTGATACTCAACATCGCTTCTCCAAGAGCAGCATGCAACTTGCCAAAGACAGGCTGACCAAGTCCGATAGGGCAACCTTTGATGACACAAGTCACTTCACCGCCAATCGTATCGTTCTCTTTCTTCACCTGCATGATGAGTTGTTCCATCTCTTTTGCCTTATCGGCATCAGGACAACGAACATCATTCTTCTCTATCAAATCAAAATCATACTTTGAATAGTCATTATCCAACTTTACGTTTCCTACTTGAGAAGTGTAAGCAGTGACACTGACACCCAACTGCTTTAGAGCAATCTTAGCTAAAGCACCTGCAACGACTCTCGAAATTGTTTCGCGTGCCGAAGCTCTGCCCCCACCCCGATAATCTCTTATACCATACTTCACACTATAAGTATAGTCGGCATGAGAGGGGCGGAACACATTTTTAATAGAATCATAGTCGGCAGAATGATGATTCTTATTCCACACTACGAATCCAATAGGACAGCCGGTAGACTTACCTTCGAAAATACCCGAAAGGAACTCAACCTTATCGTCTTCGCTACGTGGGGTAGTGAGCAACGATTGGCCGGGACGACGACGATTCAATTCTTTCTGAACAAAATCTTCGTCGATTACAATACCCGATGGGAAACCATCAATCACTCCGCCAATCGCCTTTCCGTGCGATTCTCCGAAGCTCGTCAATCTGAAAATATTGCCAAAAGAGTTAAACATAATGATATGATTTTAAAAAGTTACTATATATAAGGTATAGACCGATATTAGTGGCAGTGGCCACCCTCGCAACCGCCTTCACAGTCACCGCCGCAACTGTCGCAACCGCAGCTGCAACCTTCGCCGCTCATCATATTGATCAATCCTTGTATTTCCTCGTTAGTAGCATCGCGCATTTCAACAACCTCACCAACAAAGTTCAGGTCGCATCCAGCAAGCGGATGATTCAAATCTACTTTTACAGTATTATCGCCAACGGCAAGGATAGTACCGTTCATACGATGACCTTCGCCATCCATCAAAGGAACTACTGCATCTTCTACAATATGCTCATTGTCGAACTTACCGTCTATTTCAAATACTTTCTTATCAAGTTCGAAGATATGCTGTTCATCATATTCGCCGTATGCATTTTCTTTAGCGATAACGAAATCAAACTTATCTCCCTTATTGAGCTTAACAATCTCATCTTCGAAAGCATCGATTGTAGTGTTCAAGCCGGTAATAAACTGAAAAGGACGTTCAGCTGTAGCTTCTTCAACCATTTCTTTCTCTCCATCCTCTATTGTATAGAGTTTGTACGTTACATTAACGTACTTGTTTTCTTTTGTTGCCATTTGTTGTAATCTAAGTGGTAATATTAATTATGAGACAAAGATACAACATTAAAACAGATAAAACGATTATAGGCTTCGTATTTCTTATCTCTATTCTATCATATTTGACAAATTGAGTTTCTAATCTGCCTAATATAAACATTCTTTATGTTACACATTCTAATATGACAAGATTAGTTTCTTAATCAACAAAATGAATTCTAAATAAAACAAAGACTTTTACCATCGCAAAAGGAATGATAGTTCCTACAAGATATATGATACTATTAAGAATTCATTTCATGCATTATTGTAACAAAGGAGTAGCAGTTACTCTCATTGTGATGTTATTTTGTCCTTTGGCTAAGGCTCAGCTAAATAAGTCTGACTCTTTGAAGTTGAATAGGATTTTGAGAGGAAACAAAGAAATAGAAATCAATCGGGACGAGCTGAAGAATATTCGGTTTGATGGACGTGTCATCAATAAACCGAAGTTGAAGCCAGTTGAAACCAAAAATGAAGTCAAGCCAGACGAAACGATGCCGGAAGATGCAAAAAGGAGACCCAATATGACAATGAATCCATATAAATCGGATACGCCTTATGATTGGGACCCTATATACCATTGCCATCTCGTTTTAAGGAAGGGAGAATGGGTACCTCAAAAACGAAGATACATTATTCCAGCAGATACAATTAATATAGATAGCATTTCAGAAGAAGTAAAACGAGAACGTTTCAATAAAGAGTGGCATCTTATGGTAGGTCCGATGGGAATGGCAGGTATTAATGGCGTAGTAAGAATCGATCTCATGAGTCTCTTTGAACGTAGATTCTGGCAATTCCGACAAAATAGAATTAGAGAGAGGACACTTGAGGTGCTCAAGGCGTACCCGACAGCCCAACCTGGAGTACCTTTAGTTAAAAAGAAATCTAAGAAAAAAAGCTCAGATAAATAGTTATACACCCTAACTATATCAAATTCCGAGTACGATATTCGGAAGGGGGCATTCCCATACTCCGCTTATAAAACTTAGAAAACGTTGCTTGATCGGGAAAACAGAAATCATCTGATATTTGCTGTATAGAAAGTTTTGTGTCTTTGAGCAACTTATTAACTTCGCCCAATACAGTCTTCTGAATCCATTGAAGCACGGTATGCCCTGATAATTCTTTCACAATACGAGCTAAATACTGCGGAGTAACACAAAGAGCCGATGCATAAAATACTACAGAATGCTCATTTTTGGCGTGCAAAGAGACTAAATCCATAAACTTCATAAAAAGTTCGTGTTTTCTTCCATCTCCAATTATAGTATCTGTATTACCTACTTTGGATAGATAAAAATTAGCGATATCCATCAGTAGCATCCAAATTGTACATTTTATCATGTCCACTTTGAAGTAATGTTTAATATCAGTGAACTGCTGACAAATACTTTTGAAACGAACATTCAGTAGTTCACCTTGTTGCATAGTGAGCTCTCTTATAGGTTTTGTCTCATTCCCAATGATATAACTCAATGGAAAGGGGGGCTTGTCCTTCATCAAATCAGCCATATAAGACTCAGTAAGGATGATAATAAAAGCATGAATATCTGGGGTAGCTTCGATAAAATGAAATTCCCTGGTTCCCATGATATCAGCATAAGAATAAGAGGACATAGTATACTTATGCCTATCAATATCCAACGTCAACGAGCCCCTTTCTATATATAATATAGTATGAAAGCCCATGCATGTCTCTGTATTGATTCTGCTATAATCATTAATTTCTAATATAGCTGCCCCTTCGTCAATATGAAAACAATAAGGAGTATTTTGAATAAATTGCTGAAAGTCCATATTATGATATTGATTTATGGCTACGAAAATAATACATATTATCCAATTCTTCAACGATAATCGTTTTAAATAATCTATATATGAATTAAATGAAGTTTCTTGATTGACAAAATATCATCATAAATAGACAAATACTCAAGTAGTATCACCAGTATTGTTTCATAATTGACAAATATAGTCATCCTTTATTCAAATGAATAATGATAAATTGTATAGACATTTGCACTGCCGATAAAAGATAGAATAGGCATAATTCAAAAATAAAAGGTATGAAAAAAGAGAATTTCACAATGACAGCAATTATGAGCGTAGCACTTCTTTCGCTCATTTCGTGCAACAAGAAACAAACTGCCATGCCAACCGCCAGTTACAAGACTATGACAGTGTCAGCATCTGATATAACACTTGACCACACTTACACTTGTACTTTAAAAGGTGAACAAGCTGTAGAGATCCGTCCACAAGTAAGTGGAACTATAACAAAGATATGTGTCAATGAAGGAGCCCATGTTCAGAAAGGACAGACACTGTTTGTTATCGACCAAGTGCCCTATCGCACCAGTCTCAAAGAAAGCATAGCTCAGGTTAATAGCGCAAAAGCTTCATTAGCCAACTACAAGCTCATACTACAAAGCAAACAAGTACTGAAAAGCCAGAAAGTAGTGAGTGACTTCGACCTTCGACAGGCACAGAACAATGTTGCACAGGCAGAAGCAGCACTTGCCAATGCCGAAGCACAAATGGCCAATGCCCGCAACAATCTTTCTTATACAGTAGTGAAAAGTCCAACAAATGGTGTCATCAGTATGATTTCCTATCGTGTAGGAGCACTTGTCAACTCTTCTATCGAGCAACCCCTCACCGTTGTAAGTAATAATAATAAGGTAAGAGCATACTTTTCTATCACAGAGAATGCTCTTCAAGAAATTATAGAACGCTACGGTTCTACAACAGCAGCATTGAAAAGTATGCCAACAGTAAAACTACAAACCAATAGCGGGAACATTTATAGCCATCCAGGACATGTAGATGCCATCAGCGGAAATGTGGATAGTTCTACAGGCTCTGTAACTTGCCGCGCTACATTCTCTAATAGCGAGGGGCTACTTCGGAACGGCGGTAATGGAAGTATAGTAATGCCATACGTCATAAAAAATAAGATAGTAATACCTCAAGAAGCTACCTACGAACTGCAAGACAAAGTCTTTGTATATAAGATAGTACGTGGTAAAGCCAAATCACAAGAAATTAAAGTTATTGAACACAGTGACGGCAAACACTACGTTGTACTTAACGGACTGTCATCAGGAGACCGCATTATTGCCGAAGGAGCCGGACTAGTTCAAGAAGGTGCAGTAGTAAAATAAGGAGGAATACAAAATGAATATAAAGACATTTCTTAACCGCCCGATTCTTTCGGGTGTGATATCGGTGCTCATTGTAATCGTAGGTATCATCGGGCTCAGCAATCTGCCGATGGAACAATATCCTGATATTGCCCCTCCTACCATTATGGTAAGTACTACTTATACTGGCGCCTCAGCAAACGCAGTACTAAAGAGTGTTATTGTTCCTTTGGAAGACGCCATCAATGGTGTAGAAGATATGGCATATATGACTTCTTCGGCCACCAATACTGGCTCGGGCTCCATTACTGTCACCTTCAATCAGGGTACAGACCCCGATATGGCACTGATCAACGTAAAGAACCGGGTATCGCAGGCTGAAGGAAAACTTCCACAAGAGGTAACAAAAATAGGGGTGACTGTACAGAAGAGACAGAGTTCTACTCTGAAAATTATATCACTTTATAGCCCGACAAATAAATATAGTCGCGATTTCATTGCCAACTATCTCAAAATTAATATTGAGCCGAAACTACTTCGAATCAACGGTGTTGGTGGTGTAGAATTGATGGGTAGCGAATATGCAATGCGAATTTGGCTTGATCCACACAAAATGGCAATCTACGGACTGGAGCCCAGTGATATTCAGACAGCATTAAGCTCACAAAACATAGAAGCTGCAACAGGTACTCTAGGGCAGGACTCAAAGAATACATTCCAGTATACACTAAAATACCATGGCCGTTTGGAGAATAGTACACAATTCGACGATATCGTTATTAAATCGATGAATGATGGTCAAATCCTTCGATTAAAAGATGTGGCCAAAACAGAACTCGGCACTTCCAGCTATGCCATGGAAAGTGATTTAAACTCACATAACGGTGTGTCAGCTCTAATTTCACAAACTGCCGGTTCTAATGCTCATGATATTAATAATAAGATAGACAAACTGCTTAACGAAACGAAGAGTCAGTTGCCAAGCGGTTTACAATTCGTAAACCTCATGGATACTAACGACTTCCTTAATTCAGCAATGGGAAATGTATTTGAGACATTGCTAGAAACTATTCTACTCGTCATTCTTGTAGTATACATTTTCTTACAGAGTGCCCGTTCTACCATTATTCCCACAATATCCATTATTGTTTCTCTGATAGGGACCTTTGCTTTTATGTATCTGGTCGGATTCTCTCTCAACCTGCTGACACTCTTTGCCCTTGTACTCGTTATTGGAACAGTAGTGGATGATGCCATTGTGGTAGTCGAAGCAGTGCAAGCGAAGTTTGACGAAGGTTACCGTTCACCTTATACAGCAGCTAGCAAGGCTATGAGTGGAATATCTACCGCTATCATCACCACTTCACTTGTATTTATGGCAGTGTTTATCCCGACATCTTTCATGGGAGGTACTAGTGGAACTTATTTCCAACAATTCGGCCTCACAATGGCAGTAGCTGTAGGTATTTCAGTTCTCAATGCGCTGACACTCTGCCCTACCCTCTGTTCGTTGCTCATGACACCACCAGAAGAAATTGTAGAAGGTAAGAAAGCTTCATTTTCCACCCGATTCAACAAGGCATTCAATACATCTTTCCACACATTAGTATCACGATATCAAAACGGTCTACTCCACTTATTCAAACATCGGTGGATAGCTTGGTCATTACTTCTGACGGCTATAGTGGGACTAATCTACTTAATGAGTACGACAAAAACAGGATTAATTCCCGACGAAGACATGGGAACTTTGTTTGTAGATGTCAGTACCCCCGTTGGTTCCACACTCGAGCAAACCAAAAAATCAATGAAGCTTGTAGGAACGGCTATTAAAGATATACCTGAAATTGAGAATTATTGTGCGATAGCTGGTTATAGTATGCTTGGCGGTGAGACAGTCAATGGAGGTTCTCTTATCGTCAAACTAAAGAACTGGAAACAGCGCAAGAAGAAAGGACAAGACATCAATTCCGTTATCAATCAAATAATGGTACGCACGGCAGGTATCAAGTCCGCTACAATCTTTGCCTTTGCGCAGCCAACAATCATGGGATATTCTGTTTCCAATGGTGTAGGGCTTTACATTCAAGACCACGAAGGAAAATCAACCGAAGAACTCATGTCGACCACTAGAAAGTTTATTGCAGCACTATCCAAAAGGCCAGAAATATCTCAGGCATATACAAGCTACGATATTCGCTATCCGCAATACTCTGTCAACGTTGACGCAGCCCAGTGTTTGCGCTATGGCATACAGCCGACTGAAGTACTCAACGTTCTCAACGGATATATCGGTGGAAATTATGCATCCAACTTCAATGCTTTCAATAAGTTATACAGAGTAATGATTCAAGCTGCGCCCGACTCGCGACTTGATAAAGACGCACTTGATAATATGTTTGTAAAAACATCTGCTGGAAGTATGGCACCGGTAGGGCAGTTTGTTAAACTGACCAAGACTTATGGTCCCGAACAGCTCAACCGTTTCAACCTTTATAACTCTATCTCCGTAAATGCCATGCCAGCCAATAATTATAGTACTGGCGACGTAATAAAGGCCATCAAGGAAGTCTCTACGCAAACACTGCCCAAAGGTTACGGTTATGAATATACAGGCATGACTCGAGAAGAATCCAACTCATCCAGCAACACAGCGTTCATATTTGCTATATGTGTAGTATTCATTTATTTATTGCTTTGTGCTCTATATGAAAGTCTGTTTATCCCATTAGCGGTTCTACTCAGTGTACCGTTCGGATTGCTCGGCAGTTTTATTTTTGCTAACATTTTCGGCGTTTCTAATAATATATATTTGCAAGTAGGATTAATTATGTTGATTGGATTACTTTCTAAAACGGCTATTCTACTCACCGAGTATGCAGCATCCCGCCGTAAAGAGGGTATGACAATTATTCAGGCAGCTATGTCGGCGGCTAAAGCACGTTTGCGTCCTATCCTCATGACAGCACTCTGTATGGTTATCGGCATGCTTCCACTCGCCCTTTCATCTGGTGCCGGAGCCAATGGTAATATGTCTCTTGCACTAGGAGTTATTGGTGGTATGAGCCTTGGGACAATCACTCTACTCTTTATGGTACCAGTTTTCTTTATCGCTTTTCAAAGCCTCGAAGAACGGTTGATGCCCAAACATGACCATTCATTAGAAGAAAAATAACAAGATTATGAAAAAGAAATACATAATGATAATAATACTAGCAACTACAATGTTGAATAGCTGCGGTATATACACCAATTATCAACGACCGAAAGATATTCAGACAGATAGTCTATATCGTGATATTCAGGTCTCAACTTCAGACTCTTCCTCAATTGCTACATTATCTTGGCGCGAACTTTTCAACGATAAGCACCTGCAATCACTGATAGAAACGGGACTGAAGAATAATTCGGATATACAAACTTCAAGATTGAAAGTTACAGAAGCAGAAGCGACACTTCATGTTTCAAAAATGTCTTTTCTTCCGTCAGTATCGCTCAATCCACAAGGTAAACTATCAAGTTTTGACGGTTCTAAGACCACAAAAACATATTCAATCGGTGGAGATCTTAATTGGGAGATCGACGCATTCGGCTCTTTGAGAAATACAAAAAAGGGAGATGAAGCAT
>DAIUBN010000070.1:0-13805 GCA_036846645.1 Bacteroidaceae bacterium
CAATGGTATGAAGGGTATTGCTATCACAGATCATGGCAATATGCTTGGTATTAAAGAATTTACCAACTATGTGAACAAGAAGAATGGAGCAGTAAAAGACGATATCAAGAAGACCGAAGCACAAATCGCTGGTATAGAATCAGGCAAAGTAGCCGTCGAAGATAAGGATGCGGCTCTTGCCGAAGCTCATGCCGCACTAGAAATAGCAAAAGGCAGAATGTTTAAGCCTATCATAGGTTGTGAGATGTATGTCGCCCATCGCTCTATGGAACAGAAAGAGAGCGATAAAGATCAAGGTAGCTATCACCTTATTGTATTGGCGAAGAATGAGAAAGGTTACCATAATCTTATCAAACTTGTATCAAGGGCTTTCACCAAAGGCTTCTATTATAAGCCTAGAACAGATAGAACAGAACTCGAGAAGTATCATGAAGGACTTATCGTTTCGTCGGCTTGTCTTGGTGGCGAGATTCCTCGTGATATTCGTGCCGGACGTTTTGATGATGCTGAAGAGGCTATCCAGTGGTATCATAATTTATTCGGCGATGATTTTTATCTCGAGATGCAACGTCATAAAGCTACTGTACCTCGTTCTAATCATGAAACATACGGTGAACAGCAGATAGTGAATAAGAAACTGATAGAATATAGCCAGAAATATGGTATAAAACTGATTTGTACTAATGATGTGCATTTCGTCAACGAAGAAGATGCCGAGGCACACGACCGACTCATTTGTCTGAGTACCGGCAAAGATCTCGATGATCCTCGTCGTATGCTTTATACCAAGCAGGAGTGGATGAAGACAAAAGAGGAAATGAATGAGGTTTTCGCTGATGTCCCTGATGCTCTTTCCAATACGCTGGAAATACTCGATAAAGTAGAGTATTATTCTATCGATCATCCACCTATTATGCCAACTTTCGTTATTCCGGAAGACTTTGGTACGGAAGCAGAGTATCGCAAAAAATATACAGAGAAAGATCTGTTCGATGAGTTTACTCAAGATGAACATGGCAATGTTGTGATGGAACAGAAAGCTGCTGAGAATAAGATAAAGAAACTCGGCGGTTATGAAAAACTGTATCGTATCAAGCTAGAAGCCGATTACCTCACCAAACTGGCATTTGATGGTGCCAAAACTTGTTATGGAGATCCGATCCCCGATGATATCAAAGAACGTCTGATATTCGAATTGCATGTCATGAAGACGATGGGTTTCCCTGGTTACTTCCTTATCGTACAGGATTTCATTAATGCTGCTCGAAAGGAACTTGGCGTCTCCGTTGGCCCTGGACGTGGCTCGGCGGCTGGTTCGGCAGTAGCCTATTGCTTGGGTATTACGAAGATTGATCCGGTGAAATACGATTTGCTGTTCGAACGCTTCTTGAATCCCGACCGTATATCGCTCCCCGATATTGATGTCGACTTCGATGATGACGGACGTGGTAAGGTGCTTAATTGGGTGACACAGAAATATGGTCAGGAGAAAGTGGCACATATTATTACTTATGGTACTATGGCTGCCAAGATGGCTATTAAAGATGTTGCTCGTGTCGAGAAGCTTCCACTCTCTGAATCCAATAAATTGGCTAAATTAGTACCCGATAGGATACCCGATAAGAAGGTGGTGACGTTGAAAGATGCGATTGCTACTGTTCCCGAACTTCAGGCAGCTGAGGCATCTCCCGATAAGTTGGTGAGCGACACCATGAAATATGCCCGAATGTTGGAAGGAAATGTTCGTGGCACCGGTGTTCATGCTTGCGGTACTATTATTTGTCGAGATGATATCACCGACTGGGTACCTGTCTGCCTTGCAGATGATAAGGAAACTGGCGAAAAGTTGCTTGTCACTCAATACGAAGGTTCGGTAATCGAAGATACCGGATTGATAAAGATGGACTTCTTGGGATTGAAGACGCTGTCTATTATAAAGGAGGCAGTTGATAATATCAAACTATCTCGTGGCATCGACCTTGATATCGATTCGATAGATATCAACGACCCAGCTACCTATAAACTATATTGCGAAGGGCAGACTATCGGAACATTCCAGTTCGAGTCGGCCGGTATGCAGAAGTATCTTCGCGAATTGCAGCCTTCGACTTTCGAAGACCTCATTGCCATGAATGCATTGTATCGTCCGGGTCCAATGGATTATATTCCAGACTTCATCGACCGTAAATTGGGACGTAAGCCAATTGTCTACGATATTCCTGTCATGGAGAAATATCTGAAAGATACATACGGGATTACGGTCTATCAGGAACAGGTGATGTTGCTGTCCCGTTTGCTTGCCGGATTTACTAGAGGTGAGTCGGATACGCTTCGTAAGGCTATGGGTAAGAAACTAAAAGATAAACTTGATCACTTGAAACCGAAGTTTATCGCCGGTGGACAGAAAAACGGATATCAGGCTCAGACACTCGAGAAAATATGGGCCGATTGGGAGAAGTTTGCATCTTATGCTTTCAATAAGTCGCATGCTACCTGTTACTCTTGGGTAGCTTATCAGACAGCTTATCTTAAAGCCAACTATCCGGCAGAATATATGGCGGCTGTTATTAGTCAGAATCTTTCCGATTTGACTAAAATCACGAAGTTTATGGACGAATGTAAGTCGATGGGTATTCAGGTACTTGGTCCCGATGTCAATGAAAGTAACCTCAATTTTACGGTCAACAAAGATGGTAATATCCGTTTCGGACTTAGCGGTATCAAGGGAGTAGGAGAGAAGGCCGTTCAAACTATTATTGACGAACGAAAGGCCGATGGCCCATACAAGTCTATTGGAGATTTGATGCAGCGTATCAATCTCACCGCTTGCAACAAGAAAAACTTGGAGAATTTGGCTCTTGCCGGTGCCTTCGACGGTTTCGGCTTGCGGCGCGAACAGTATCTTGTCACCAATATAAAAAATGAAACTTATCTGGAACAGCTTATCCGTTATGGTAGCCTTTACCAAATGGAGAAAGACCAGATGTCCAATTCACTCTTCGGTGGTAGCAATACGATAGAGACTCCTGTGCCCGAGGCACCTAAAGAGTTTGATAAATGGAGTGACTTGGAGAAACTAAATAAAGAACGCGAGTTGATAGGAATCTATCTTTCGTCTCATCCGCTTGATGAATATCGAATAGTTTTAGACTATATGTGTAACACCAAGATGACGGCTCTTGCCGATCTTGAGCCACTCAAAGGGCAAGACCTGACAATGGGAGGAATTGTGACTAATGTGCGTCGAGGTATTACTAAATCGGGCAATCCGTTTGGTATAGTCAAGATAGAAGATTACTCCGGTGCGTTCGAATTTGCTTTCTTTGGTGAAGATTGGGCTAAGTTTCAAGGTAATTTCTCCGAGGGTGTTCTGCTTTATCTCACTGCTCGCTGTCAAGGGCGTCAATGGAATCCCGAACAATTGGAAATCAAAGTAGCCGGTGTTCGTATGCTCTCTGATGTGATGCAGACTGAAATTCAGAAGGTGACGATGTCGCTGCCTCTTATCAATCTCACATCGTTGTGGATTAATGATTTGTACGAGCTGACTAATGAAAGTAAGGGTAGTGCCAAACTGGCTTTCCAAATAGTAGATACCGAGAATAATATTACTCTCAATCTCAATGCTCGCGAAGCGACAGTATCTCCTGGCAAAGACTTGATGGCTTTTATTGGTAATCACCCTGAAGTGACATTGCAAGTCAATTGATATTCTAAAGCTGGATCATCAACAACATTGGACTTTAACATGTAAAGGTTAGGTGGCAACTGGTATGTAATTGGTTGATGAAAAATTATTTCCAACAATATGCTTGTAGTCTCATGTTATTTCTCTACTTTTGTCGAATTAAGTGTAGGATCGACATTTAAACAACATAAACAACAAAATATCATGAAACGACTACTTTGTTACCTCTTACTGAGTGTACTATTTCTCGGTAAGTCATTGGCAACTCCTATCGATGGACTTTTGGAACGTATCGATATGGGGGCTTCACGAAAATTTGCTATTGAAATAGTGAAGAATGGAGATAAAGATTATTTCGAACTAGGACAAAAAGGAAATAAGGTACTGATTAGAGGCAACAACTATGTGAGCGTTGCTACTGGTATCAATTGGTATCTCAAATATTATGCCGGTATCCATCTCTCTTGGAATGGCATGCAGGCCAAACTTCCTGCACAGCTTCCTGCCGTGAAGCAAACAGAACGTCATGAAACAAGTTTGAAACAGCGCTACGATTTCAACTATTGTACTTTTTCTTATACCATGGCTTTCTGGGATTGGAAGCGCTGGGAGAAAGAAATAGACTGGATGGCACTTCATGGCATCAATATGCCGCTCGATGTTATCGGTGAAGAATGTATATGGTTCAATATGCTCAAGAAATTGGGCTATTCGAAAGACGAAATCAACAAATTTATTGCAGGACCTGCTTTCTTGGCATGGTGGGAAATGAACAACCTCGAAGGTTGGGGTGGCCCGAATCCTGATTCATGGTATACTCAGCAAGAAGCTTTGCAAAAGAAGATTCTTAAACGAATGAAAGAATATGGCATCCAACCGGTATTTCCAGGTTATTCTGGTATGGTGCCTCATGATGCCAAAGCCAAACTTGGGCTTGATGTCGCTGATGCCGGATTGTGGAATGGCTATCAGCGCCCGGCTTTCTTGCAACCAACCGATAAACGCTTTGCCGAAATTGCGGCTCTATATTATAAGGAACAGGAGGCTTTGTTTGGTAAGGCCAGATACTATTCGATGGATCCTTTTCACGAACAAGCTTCTAGTTCGGGAGTAGATTTCGATGCCGCAGGGAAAGCAATACTGACTGCGATGAAGAAGGTGAATCCCAATGCCGTATGGGTGATTCAAGGTTGGGGAGAGAATCCTAGAGAAGATATGATAAAGAATCTGAAAAATGGCGATTTGTTGATTCTCGACTTGTTTGGTGAATGTCGTCCGGCATGGGGTATGAAACCTTCTATCAACTATCGCGAGAGAGGATATATGCAACACGACTGGCTTTTCTGTATGTTGCTCAACTTTGGAGGAAATGTCGGCCTGCATGGGCGTATGGACCAGCTATTGAACAATTTCTACGAAACTCGTACCAATTCGATGGCCAAACATATTAAAGGTATAGGATTGACAATGGAGGGAAGCGAGAACAACCCGATGATGTTTGAGTTGATAACCGAACTTCCTTGGCGTGCCGAGAAAGTCGAAAAACAAGCATGGCTCAATGGTTATCTCAAAGCTCGTTATGGAAAGTCCGACCCGACAATAGAACAGGCTTGGTCTATCTTGGCGAATGGAATATACAACTGTCCGCAGGGCAATAACCAGCAAGGTACTCACGAATCTATCTTCTGTGGCCGACCTTCGCTTCAAAACTTTCAGGTATCGAGCTGGTCGAAGATGGCCAACTATTACGATCCGACCTCAACCGAAGATGCTGCCCGACTGATGTTGAAGGTAGCCGATAAATATGCTGGGAACAACAATTTTGAATATGATTTGGTTGATATCGTTCGTCAGTCGTTATCAGACAGAGGACGTATCGTCTACAACCGTGCTGTTGCCGATTTCAAGAGCTTCGATAAGAAAGCCTTTGCTATCGATTCGCAAGAGTTTCTCCGCTTATTGCTTTTGCAAGATAAGCTGTTGGCTACCCGAAGTGAATTCAGAGTGGGCACATGGATAGAGAAGGCCCGCAATTTGGGCAATACTGCCGAAGAAAAGAATCTTTACGAATGGAATGCCCGTACTCAGATTACAACTTGGGGCAATCGCTATTCGGCAGATACCGGTGGATTGAGAGATTATGCTCATAAAGAATGGAATGGCATATTAAAGGACTTCTATTATAAGAGATGGGAAGCCTATTGGAAAACATTGACCGATGTACTCAATGGTCAGCCGATGGTGACACTCGATTATTATGGTATGGAAGAACCTTGGACGAAAGCTACCAATGCTTATTCTTCACAACCCGAAGGAAATCCTATCGAGGTAGCTCACGAAGTATTTGATAAAGCTTTTTCTCATCAATAATAAGAAAGGTATATGGAACAGATGATTAGTGCAAAGAAACAGCGGTTGGTTTCGCTTGATGTACTTCGTGGTCTCACTGTAGCCGGAATGATATTGGTCAACAACGGTGCAGGCGACGAGACTTTCGAACCGCTCAAACATTCCGTATGGAATGGCATGTCGCTTGCCGATTTGGTTTTTCCTTTCTTCCTCTTTATGGTGGGAATATCTACTTATATCTCTCTTCGGAAGTTCAAGTTTGAATGGTCGGCTCCGCTTGCCCGAAAGATATTGAAGCGGACTCTGATTATACTTTTGATAGGTTGGGGTATCTATTGGTTTGAATTCTGCTGCAAAGGAGAGTTTTTTCCGTTCGATCACCTTCGCATCCCCGGCGTTCTGCAACGCATTGCGCTTTGTTATGGCATCGTGTCTTTGCTGGCTGTTACGGTGAATCATAAAAGATTACCTTGGTTGGCTGGTATCCTATTAATAGGTTATGCCTTGCTGCTTATGGTGGGCAACGGATATGTTTGCGGCCATGAGAATATCCTCTCTGTAGTTGATCAAAATATATTTGGCGATGCTCATCTTTATCATAAAAGTCCGATTGATCCGGAAGGATTGCTTGGACTTATCCCTTCGATAGCTCATACTTTGATTGGCTTTTGGTGTGGCAAGTTGTTAATCGAGCATCATGAGCTGAAAGATAAGATGCTCAATTTATTCCTTTTCGGATTTGTTCTGCTCGCTATAGGTCTACTCTTTACATACGGTTTGCCACTCAACAAACGTATATGGTCTCCTACTTATGTACTGGTCACTTGTGGCTTGGCTACTTCTCTGTTGGCGCTATTCATTTACTTGATAGATGATAAAGGCAGCAAGCAGTGGACTCCGTTCTTTGTCTCGTTTGGGGTAAATCCGCTTTTTCTATATGTACTCAGCGAGTTACTATGTATAGTATTCGATGACTTAGGAATCAAGTCCGCACTTTATGGAGCCATTCATTCTATTATCACCAATGGATATTTCGCTTCGCTCTGCTATGCCATTGTATTTGTACTCATCAACTGGGCAGTGGGCTATCCGCTCTACAAAAAGAAGATATATATTAAAATATGAAAGTGTTTTTGGAGTGGTATCTATTAGATGAAATTGAAAGTAATAATAAATGATTCGTTTGCTATTTGTTGTAAATAATTCATATATTTGTCGACTGTTTATATAAGTCATTGAAGATGAAGAAGTCAGAATCCTTCGCCAAATACTTGTTATCAACTCTATCTGCCATGATTCTTTTATGGCTTGGTAGTGCCGAATGTAAGGCACAAGTGACTTATCGAAATATACTCGATCAATACAATTTTTCTTCTATTACTATCAACGATGGCTTGCCCCACAACTATGTGGAACAGATATATAAGGATAGCCAGGGCTTCTTGTGGTTTTCTACCCACAATGGATTGTCTCGTTATGATGGCTATACTTTCGAAAACTACAACATTCAATCGCCTACAGTTCGTTTGCGTTCCAACTTTATTCGTGGTGTGTGTGAAGATGCTTTCAATCGTCTTTGGATTGCTTCGGAGACGGGACTCGATCTTCTCAATTTGAAGACCAATAAACTGGAGAAAATCAATTATTCGCTTTTCAAGAGCGAGGATGTCTCGAAAGAGGGTATCAATGCCGTGCTCAAAGATAATAAAGGTGGTGTATGGCTCACTACGCAAGCCAATCTGTATCATATCACTTTTGATAAGCAAGGCAACATTGTGGGCTGCTCGGCGTTGAGGTCCAAGTACGATAGCCATTCGGCACCAGTTACTACAATAGGTCTGCTCGATGGGCAAATCTTAGTCGGTGGCAATCATAGTCTGTATAAAGTAGTGAGTGACAATAGTCGTCAGATTAAGCTGGCCAAGGCTTTCTCAAATCTCGCTTTCGATGCATTTACCAATATTCAATGCTTCTGCAAGTATGGCAGATTGATATGGGTAGGCACCAATCGTGGACTTTATCGTTTTACTCCTGAAACAGGAGAGTGCAAGGGCTATTTTTCTCACGATGCCGATGCAACATCGTTAACTCAGAATGATATCACCGCATTGGCGGTGACTCAGAATCGGGAGTTGGTGATATCTACTCGCAAGGGACTCAACTTTTATAATCCTTCGCAAGATAATTTCGTACGAGTAGTCAGCTCAAGACAATCACTCAAAAGCGTTATCAGCAGCAACTTTATCAACTGTATGTATGTTGATGGCTCTATATTATGGATTGGTACTGAGATTAGTGGGGTTGACAAGATGGAACGGCGCAACCTTAATCTTCGGTTGTTTGTCAATCAAGTTGGAGTGCCGGGCTCTTTGCCCGATAATCCAGTGAACTGTATCTTCGAAGACAATCATTGCAATCTTTGGGTGGGCAATGTCGATCAAGGATTGAGTATGCGACGTGCTGGAACAGACTACTTTGTTCATTATTATAGTTCTGCTTCATCCTCTTCTCTTTGCGGAAATACTGTCAATGCCATGGTTCAAGACGGCAACGGCATGCTTTGGATTGGTACCTGGGGTGGTGGCGTGTGCTGCACTTCATTGTCATCTCTTCCGAATCTGTCTTTTAAGAGTTACTCCACACACAACTCGGGCCTTCAAAGCGACTATGTCGGTTCACTATGTTTCGATAAACTGAATAACGGAATGTGGATAGGTACAACGCACGGACTATGCTTTTTCGATTTGGCCACCAATACGATAGTCAAAGTGTCTCTTCCTACCGATGTTCAGCCCAACAATTCGCTCACCCGGATGATTATCGACCGTAAACAACGTCTTTGGGTAGGTTCTCATCATGGATTGGTCGTAGTAGATCTCTTCTCGTTTGCGAAGAACAGGCGGAATATACATTATTATTATATGCCTTATCTGCTCGACAAGCCTTCTAGTCGTATCATCGAGAAAATCAGTTGCATCTATCAGGCAAAGGATGGAACGATATGGCTTGGTAGTAATGGCTATGGTGTATATCGTCTCAACTCGGATGCCCGATTCCCTTATTCCTTCACTAATTTCACGGTGAACAACGGACTTTGCGACAATAGTATATATGGTATACTCGAAGACAAGTATCATCGGCTTTGGTTCAGCACTAATAATGGCTTGTCATGCTATACTCCTCGCAGTCGCAGTTTTTCCAATTATCATGCTAAGGATGGATTGTTAGCCGACCAGTTTTATTGGAATGCTTTCTATGCCGCTGTCGACGGTACACTCTACTTCGGTGGATTGAATGGTATGATTGGTTTGAACGATGCACGAACCGTGAAGAGTAAACATTTGTATCCTGTCGTCTTCACCCAACTGTCGGTGCTTGGCGATGTCATCTCGCAGGGCGACAATAAATATCTGGATGAAAGTATATCTTGGGCAAAAGTCATTCATCTTCACGAACGGGATAAAGCTTTCTCGATAGAGTTTTCCACACTCGATTTCGAGAATGAAGGTAAACTCAAATATTATTATCGGTTGGTTGGATTCGATGATCGATGGGTAGAATGTGATCCAAAGCATCATTATGCCAGCTATACGAACTTGAAGTCGGGGCATTATGTCTTCCAAGTAAAGGTGTACGACCCTTCTTCGATGACCGAGAGCTCGGTGTCGGAGATTAAGATTATCGTATCGCCCTATTTCTACAAGACGTGGTGGTTCTATACCCTTATGATATTGATTGCCGCTTTCGGTGGCTTCTATTGGTATCAACGTCGTATCGAGTTCTACAAGCAACAGCGTAAGGAACTGACCGAGAAAGTAAAAGAACGTACCCTCGAACTAGAAGATAAGATGCAGGTACTGTCCAAACAGAATGATTTGCTGACACAGCAGAAGAAACAACTCATCGAACTCTCCAAGCGAATACAGGAGGTGACTACCGATAAGATATCTTTCTTCACCAATATCACTCACGAATTTCGTACCCCTATCACTCTAATCATGGGGCCGATAGCCCGTGCTCTCAAGTTGAGTTCTAATCCCGAGGTGAAACAACAATTGAACATTGTGGAGAAGAATTCACATTCTCTCTTGTCGCTTGTCAACCAGTTGCTCGACTTCCGTAAAGTCGAATCGGGCAGAGTGCCCATCACAAAGAAGCGGAACAATCTGAGTGCATTCGTTTCTGATGTCATCATGCCGTTCGAGGCTTTTGGTAAAGAAAGGCAGATCACCGTAGAATGTATCAAACATCTCACGGCTACTTTCTATGAGTATGACGAAGAATGGATGCGGAAGGTGATTATCAATCTGCTTTCCAATTCGTTAAAGTTTACTCCCAACGGTGGTCGGGTGACGCTGTATGTTTGTTCTACTCTCGACAATCGACAACGCAACACTATTTATATTTCGGTATCAGATACTGGAACAGGAATACCAAAAGAAGATATAGAAAAGATATTCGACCGTTTCTATCAATCCAAAAATTACGAGAAACGTCATACTAGCGGACAGAGTGGTACCGGCATCGGACTTTATCTTTGCAAACGCATTGTCAACGAACATGGTGGCCGCATCTATGCCATCAATAATAAGAACATTGGCTCTTCGATACGTATCCTGATGCCAATGGAAGTGAGTGCCGATCAAGCTAATACGGCATTAGAGACTGTTATTGCTACACCTGTTGCATCAGATGATATAGAAGCAGTAGAAGCACAAAGCAATTCGCGGTCGGCAAAGACTATTCTTGTTGTCGATGACAATCCCGATATGAGGGTTTATGTCCGCTCTATCCTGACGCCCCAATATAAAGTGGTAGAGGCTGACAATGGCGAGACGGCATTGGCCGTGCTGCATCGTGAGAATGTCGACTTTATTGTTACCGACTTGATGATGCCTGTAATGGACGGTCTAGAACTGTCCCGCCGCATCAAAGAAGACTTGAGTATTTCTCATCTTCCTATCTTGATACTGACGGCCAAAGTAGATGCCAATGCCAAACTCGATAGTTTCCGTATCGGCGTTGATGAGTATCTACAAAAGCCTTTCAATGAAGAACTGTTGCTGGTACGTATTCAGAACATCTTCAATGCCCGCCGGTTGGGACAACAGCAATTCGACTTGCAGATGAATCCGTCTACTTTGAATATTGATGAGGAGTCGAGAGATAGTAAGTTCCTTGCTAACGTGATGGAGACGATAGAAAACAATTATAAGAATTCCGACTATGATGTGGAAGGTTTTGCTGCTTCAATGGGCATCAGCAAGACGTTGCTCAATCAGAAACTGCAAAGTCTGGTGGGGCAGTCGGTAGCTAAGTTTATTAGCAATTATCGTTTGCAGAAAGCCCAACAACTTGTTACGCTCAATAGACAAAGCAAGAATATGAACGTTTCCGAGATTGCTTATGAAGTAGGTTTCAACGATCCGAAATACTTCAGTCGCTGTTATCAGAAGAAGTACGGCGTATTGCCTAAAGTTGCTTTGGAGTAATCGTTCTGCTTTTATACTCAGCAGGTGTCAGTCCCGTGAGCTTCTTGAAAAGTCGGATGAAATACGACTGATTGGTATAAGAAAGCGTATAGGCTACATCTTTCACCGAATAGTTGTCGAATATCAACATCGTTTGTGCTTTCTCTATCTTCTTCTGCTGGATATATTCTAGTGGTGTGTTACCCATCTCTTTTTTGAAAATCCTGATAAAGTGATCTTCGCTTTGGCAACAAATATCAGCAAGTGTACTAATCTTGATAGTTTCGTTAATGTGCTCTCTTATATATTTCTTTGCCGCTACAATTCCTGCGTCGGAAGTCTGCGAGATGAGCGAAGCATAGGGCAGAAAGCGCGAAAAGAGCTGTAGCAATATGCCACGAGTTTCAATAAAGTGCGAATAGTCTGCCTTTCCGTTCTCCGATATGATTTGAATCAGCGTACGTTGATTATCGTATCTCTTAGGGTCGCTATAGGTCAGCTTGCGGTCTTCGTTGATAGCCATCAATCGGTCTATAAGAATCTTATCGAGTGGTAGCGAGTCTATTTCGAATGGGAAAGAGAAATGCTCGAACAAGCTATATCGGCGTTCGTTCATCGTTTCGAAGATATGGATATAGTAGAGGCTGAAATCTCCGTCGCAGCGGTCGGTATGGATAGTGAAGGGAGGAATGATATATAGATGACCAGGTGTCAGTTTGTACCAACGATGGTTCATAATGACCTTTGCTTCGCCCTCCATCACCAGATAGATGCGAAAGAATGGACTGCTGATATCGTCGAAGTTCCAATCGGCATGATGTTCCCAATATCCGATGTTGAGGGGCACAAATTGCGGAAATGCTAATTCTTTTTCCATATCGTCTGTTTGATGTTTTCTGCAATGTTAGTCATTCGTCTTCGATTAAACAAATGAATCTAAAGTTATTTCGTAGAATTTACATTATTGATAGTCGAAATCGGACTATAATAGATACGATATTCTTTCGTTACTTTGCATCGTTGAAGATCAAATATCATATTATATAGGTATCATGGAAAGCAAAGCACCACATATTGATCCTGAAAGAGTTCCCCAAAGAAAACTTTATACCGGCAGTTTGATGCCTGCAATAGGTATGGGAACATTCGGATCTGACAATTACGACAATCAGACTATTGCCGAAGCAGTAAAAGAAGCTATCAAGATGGGATATCGTCATATAGATTGCGCTTCTGTTTATGGCAACGAAAAAGAAATCGGTGTCGCTATCAAAGAACTGATAGATGAGGGAGTGGTTTCTCGTGATGAATTATGGATTACTTCGAAAGTATGGAACGACATGCATCACGATCCGATTGGAGCATGCCTGGGTTCGTTGAGCAATTTACAATTGGATTATCTCGATCTCTACCTGGTGCACTGGCCTTTTCCTAATTCGCATGCCAAAGGTGTTTCTGTAGATTCGAGAGATCCCGATGCTCGTCCATTTGATGCCGAAGAATATCTCGCTACATGGAGTCAGATGGAACGATTGGTCAATTTGGGTATTGTCAGAAATATCGGAACTTCCAATATGACCATCAAGAAGCTTGATATATTGCTACAACATTGCAGTATCAAGCCATCTTGCAATGAGATGGAGTTTCATCCGCATTTCCAACAACCCGAACTATTCGATTTTGTAGTCAATAATCACATTCAGCCTATCGGCTTTTGTCCATTGGGATCGCCCAATAGGCCCGAGCGTGATAAAACTCCCCAAGATACCAATCCTTTCGAAGACCCTACTATTCTGCAGATTGCAGAGGCGCATCAGGTGCATCCGGCCCTTGTCTGCATCAAGTGGGCAGTACAACGTGGTCAAGTTCCCATTCCCTTCTCGGTAAAACCGGCCAAACTGGCTAGCAATCTTCGTGCTATTGTCGAAGATCCACTTTCCACCGAAGAAATGAATGCTATAAAGGGTATCGATAAGAATTGCCGACTCATTAAAGGGCAAGTATTTACTTGGCCCGGCGCTACTTGGGAAGATTTATGGAACGATTAAAGAAATCAGCTAAAGCATAAAAGAACATGAAGACAATGAAAGCGGCATATTTGCCAGGCAACAGCACCGTATTGCTGAAAGACGTAGTGATACCAGAACCCGGTTATGGCGAGGTATTGCTCAAAATGAAATCGTCTACTATCTGTGGTAGTGATATCAGAGCTATTTATCGTGAGCATCTGGGCAAAGGTCCCGAAGGCTATCAAGATAAGATATGTGGTCACGAACCTTGTGGACAGATTGTGAAAT
>DAIUBN010000071.1:0-13617 GCA_036846645.1 Bacteroidaceae bacterium
GTTTATCTGTTGGTATTTCTGTAGCTAGCTGAGCTATCATACCACGTCCCATGATAAGTTTCACTGGATTTTGAAAAGTAAAATTGTCCATAATGTTATATCGTTAATTATAGTGCAAAGGTAATGAAATCAATGAAGAAAAGGGGGAAGTGCAACGCTGTCCTCATAGCTGCTTAATATATTTTATGATTCTTCATTCTCCACAATGCTTCCAGATAGTAATAATCGGCATAGTTGAGCGGCACATCAACCTCGGCATGGTGAGGAAGGCTACCTACCGAATGCATCAGTATAAAGTTGCCATTAGTACCTACTTTTGCCATATAGGCAGGAGTAGAAAGGCTTTTCATGATTTTATCAGCAATCTGCCGATAGTGTTTGCCAGGCAAATAAGTATCTAGCTCATAAAGAGCAGAAGCCGTACAAGCAGCAGATGATACATCGCGCGGTTCGTTGGGAATTTTAGGTGCGTCGTAGTCCCAATAAGGCACTAAGTCGGCAGGCAGATGTTTGTTGTTCAATATAAAATCACAAACTTTCTGAGCTTGATGCAAATACTTCAAGTTCTTGGTATATCGGTAACACATTGTATATCCATAGAGAGCCCAAGCCTGTCCACGAGCCCAAGCAGACTCATCGGCATAGCCTTGCGCTGTCTGTCTATGGAGTACGGCTCCTGTTTGGGGATCATAATCTACTACATGATAACAGCTGTTATCTGCACGGAAATGATGAGCCAGTGTAGTATCGGCATGCTTAACGGCTATATTATAATAGGTAGAGTCGCCCGACAATTGAGTTGCCGCAAAGAGAAGCTCGAGATTCATCATATTGTCTATGATGACAGGACACTTCCAGCCACGAGCAGCTTGCCAGTTGTTGACAACATCCCACGATTGGATGATACCGGCATGAGGACGAAAACGAGTACAAAGTGACCGGGCTGCTTGAATTATTACGGGTTTGTAAGCCTCATTGCCAGTAATGCGATATCCATTGAGATAACTACAACCTATGATAAAGCCTATATCGTGATGTGATGTCAAGTACTTTATGGAATCGAGTGTCAGAGTATATCTTTCGGCCTTATTCTTCCAACTCTTATCGGCAGTAAGTCGATAAAGTTGCCACATACTACCGGGGAAGAAGCCGACACGCCAATCGTCTTTTGGAATATAGAGTATCTTGCCAGTACGAGAGTCGATAGTACAAGGATTAATAAATCGACTATTTTTATCAATAATGTTGGTCTGCAATGTATATTGCGCAACGGCATCCTTTATTCCTTGTTTAATAATTGATTTTTCTATTTTCTGCGCACCGATATTGAGAGATAGCGACAACGACAGTGCAATTGTAATGAGTGTTTTAAAAGGTATCATCTTTTATTTATAATAGTCGATACAAAGTTAGAATAATTTATGAATTATTACAATGAATAATACAAAAATCCCCGTTGCGCAGGTATAACGCAACGGGGAAAGCATAAACATTTAATTGGTTAACTAAAACTTAAATCTTAAGTCTACACCGGCTTGAACGGGACGACCTTTCTGCATGAAACCTGATGTTCCGTTACTGCTATCGAAGTAGAATGTTGCATAATCTTTGTTGGCGATATTGCGTCCCCAAAAGTCTATCTGCAAAAGCTTGCCCACTTGAGCGCTCAAACGTCCGTTGAGCAAACCGTAAGACTTTTGATAAACGTCGTTCAACTCTGTCCAATAAGTGCGACCTACGCCACTATAATCTACGTGGAAAGTGAGGTTCTTCACTAAGAAGCGTTCAGGAAGTTGAACAACATATTGAGTACCGATACTGAAAGTCTGTTGCGGTGCAAATGGGACATAATTGCCACTATAGTCTATCGGTACAAGTGTCACTGCTCCAGTCTTATCGTATGACTTTCTATTAGTCAGATAATCTTTAAATTTCGAATGAGTATATCCGTAGCTGGCATCAATACTCCAATGATCGGTAATATTGGTACGCAATGAAAGTTCTAGACCGCAACTGGTACTCTTGCCTGCATTGGCTGTATAGCGTCCTAAACCATTATCAGAGAATTTAGATACTTGCTGATTACGGGTTATCATATAGAATGTGCTGAAATCTGCCAATAATGTACCATCAAACAACGTAAGATGAGTGCCAGCCTCATAATTCCAAGAATATTCGGGTTTGTAACGCATCGCCTCGTTCACTGTTGCATCATTTTCGATCAAACCACCATTCTTCATCATCGAACTTTGAAGATAGTCGGACAACATCTGTATATTATAACCACCACTACGATAGCCACGGCTCACCTGGGCATAAACATTGTTCATCTTATCGAAATCATACTTTAAAGCAAACTTTGGCAGCAGTTGAGTAAAGTCATTGCTCTGATTGCCGACAAAATGTGCAGCATAACTTCCCGTTTTGATTACTTTTCCTCCCATTGTTGCATTGTAGTTCATTGCAGCCTCCGTATCGTAATCTATCTTGATTTTCTCATAATCCAGACGAAGACCGAGCGTAGCCGACAGTCCTTCTACATTAAATAAGTTGTTGAAAGTAGACTGATGGAAAATAGCAAATCCATAATTCGGCATTTTGAAGAGCCCCGGTACATCCATTCCACTATCTGTAAGTTTCACTTTAACGGGCGATTGTGTCATTGCTGCATCCATCTGAGACTGCAACATACTGATAAATGCACTACCAAAATAGAGCGGCGTATTATTGGTCATCCACTGATAGAAACCCGATGCACCCATTGTCCATTGCCAGCGTTTTCCTTCTTTGCTCTTAAAAGTAATTTCTTCGCTCAGCGTTGTTTCCTTCTGACGTTGGTTCATGGTGTACAAATCTTTTGACGTAAAATCCTGATCCATTGCCATACGGTCACGAAGATATTGATAGCCCGTCACAGCTGTCATCACAAAATTATTAGCCGTATAAGTAGAACTCAACCCGATGTTCAGCAGATTGCGGTAATAGCCACTTTCGTAGTTGTAATTGGGTTCAGAATACTCTCCGGTAGCTTTGGTATACAAACCATAAGGATAACCTCCTTGATCGCTGTACTCATAACTGGCATTGAAATCGAGTTTCCAATTGCTCTGCGGTAAATAGATGGCATGTATCCTACCACCTCCGGCATTGGCTTTATCAATCTTCTTGCCGTTGAAAGCATTGGTAAAGAAGCCACCTTGATGATCGTAGAAACCGCCTGCCGACCAGGCAAATTGGTCGCTTACCCGATGATAATGAGTAAGCGAAGCACGAAGAAAATTATGAGTAGCACCGCTCAGTGTCAAATCCGTACCGGTATAGTTGAATGGTGATTTGGTATGGATATTAATCAGTCCACCCATCGAGTTGCGTCCGAAAAGTGTGCCTTGCGGGCCACGCAATACGTCAATACGGTCGATATCGGCATAATCGAAGTCGAAAGACGACTTTTCGAAATAAGGCACATTATCAACATAGACACCAATTGCCGAAGAGTTAATGCGCGAGCCGATACCTCTAATATATATTGAAGAAGTTAATTTCGATCCATAGTCAGGTATAAAAAGATTGGGCACCAACGAAGTAAGTCCTTTCATGGTCAAGATACGGTTCTTCTGCAAATCTTGTTTTGAGAAGAGAGATACGGACAAAGGTTGCTGACGTAGTTTACGGTTCTCTTTAGGAGAGGCATAGACCGTTACTTCTTCGATATCTATCACCTTCATAGTATCTCGCTCAATATCTGTTGGAGGAATAATAGGACTACTCCATGCAAGGTTCGCCGATGTGGCGAACAGTAAGAAAAGATTCTTTCTTATATTCATTTCATTCATTGTTGTTTCAGGTGCAAAGGAAAGAGAAATATGAAGGCAAAACAATCCTCATTAATGGGGATATCATCGTTTCTTCTCTGTATGCCATCTTTCAGCTTGAAGGATATGCTGTCGTTCCACATATGTGATTCGATCGGATCACGTATGTGAGTTGATCGAATCACGGCCGTGAGTTGACCGAATCACAACCGTGGAACGATAAAAAAGTCAAGAAATAACACTTGATTGTTCATGAAGAAAACGCTAAAAGAATAATAATCACTCGAAAGAAAATGATATTCGAAATTATATTATTAATTTTGCAGCATAATAAATAGATAAGCACGATGACAGTAAAACCAAGCATTCCCAAAGGAACACGCGACTTTTCGCCCGTCGAGATGGCGAAAAGAAATTATATTTTTAATACTATAAGCGATGTGTATCGCCTCTACGGCTTCGAACAGATAGAGACACCATCAATGGAAACACTATCTACCTTGATGGGTAAATATGGTGAAGAAGGCGATAAACTTCTTTTCAAAATATTGAACTCCGGTGATTACTTCTCGAAGATAACCGACGAAGAACTGCTCTCTCGAGATTCGTTGAAGATGGCTGCCCGTCTTTGCGAAAAGGGATTGCGATATGACCTTACCGTTCCATTCGCCCGCTTTGTGGTGATGCACCGTGATGAAATAACATTTCCTTTCAAACGCTATCAGATTCAACCGGTATGGCGTGCCGACCGTCCACAAAAAGGACGTTATCGTGAATTTTATCAATGCGATGCCGACGTAGTAGGTAGCGACTCGCTACTCAATGAAGTAGAACTGATGCAGATTATCGATACCGTATTCTCTCGTTTCGGTGTCAGAGTATGTATCAAAATCAACAACCGTAAAATTCTATCGGGTATCGCCGAAGTCATCGACGCCGCCGACAAAATAGTAGATATTACCGTTGCTATCGACAAGCTCGACAAGATTGGTCTCGAGAATGTTAATGCCGAACTAGAAGAAAAAGGCATCAGCAAAGAAGCTATCGAGAAGTTACAACCCATTATAAAGCTATCAGGCTCTAACGATGAGAAGATGGCCACCTTAAAAAACATTCTCGCTTCGAGCGAAACAGGAATGAAAGGTATAGAAGAGTGCGAATTTATCTTCCACACTCTAGCTGCTATGAATCTGAAAAACGAGGTTGAATTCGACCTTACTTTGGCTCGCGGACTGAATTACTATACTGGCGCCATCTTCGAGGTGAAAGCTCTCGATGTAGAAATGGGTAGCATCACAGGTGGTGGACGTTATGACAACCTTACCGGCGTATTCGGTATGCCTGGCGTATCGGGTGTTGGTATCTCATTTGGTGCCGACCGTATCTTCGACGTACTCAACCAACTCAATCTTTATCCCGAAGAGGCAGTGAGCCGCACGCGACTGTTGTTCTCTAACTTCGGAGAGAAAGAGGCCGCCTATTCACTACCTATATTATTAAAGGTAAGACAGGCCGGAATTGCAGCCGAGATTTATCCCGACTCTGCCAAGATGAAGAAGCAGATGAGCTACGCCAACTCCAAGAACATTCCGTTTGTAGCCATCATCGGAGAAAACGAGATGAATGAACAGAAGCTTACACTGAAGAATATGACAACCGGCGAACAACGACTGCTTACAACAGACGAACTTCTAGCCGCTATCAAATAAAGAAAACAGAAAGGTGAGGGTCGTTTGTGACTTTCACCTTTTTACCTTAAACAAAGTACAACCTTTTAAAAACACTTATATCATGAAATTCTTTTTAGACACAGCCAATTTAGAACAAATTAGAGAAGCCGCATCAATGGGCATTCTCGACGGCGTCACTACCAATCCGTCACTAATGGCAAAAGAAGGTATCTCGGGTGTTGCCAACCAGCATGCCCACTATGTAGAAATCTGTAACATTGTGAAAGGCGATGTCAGTGCCGAAGTAATCTCTACCGACTACGAAGGTATGATTCGCGAAGGCAAAGAACTTGCTGCCCTCTCTCCGCACATTGTTGTCAAAGTGCCTTGTATACTAGATGGTATCAAAGCTATCAAGAAGTTCACCGAAATGGGCATTCGCACCAACTGCACGCTCGTTTTCTCTATGGGACAAGCATTGCTTGCTGCCAAAGCCGGTGCCACCTATGTATCACCTTTTGTTGGTCGTCTCGATGATATCAGCGAAGATGGTATCGCTCTTGTTGGCAACATCGTTAAGATGTATCGCACTTATCAGTACAAGACTCAAGTATTGGCTGCTTCTATCCGCCACACTCACCACATTATTCAGTGCATCGAAGTTGGTGCCGACGTAGCTACTTGCCCACTATCTGCTATCAAAGGACTGCTTAAACACCCGCTTACCGATAGCGGACTACAAAAGTTCTTGGAAGACTATAAGAGAGTGAATGGTTAGAATTGAATTCTACCTATAATATATATATCGCAGAACGAAAAAATTTGAATCTTCGTTCTGCGATATTTATTTAATAATACAAGATAATATTCTAGTCAGAGATTATACCCCCAATACAATATTAGCATCTATATTCAATTTCTTACTGATATCACGAGCTGTCTTTAGTGTTGGTTCACTTCGTCCTGACAGGAAGTCGCTTACTCGCGATGGACTAATATCTAATAACTTAGCTAAGTTCTTCTGACTAATTCCCATTTCATACATACGAAGTTTGAGAACCTCCGATAAAGATGGTGGTTGAATGGGATAGTGCTCATCTTCATATTCTGCTACAAGTCCAGAAAGCAAATCAAGTTCAATAAGATTCTTATCACTCAAAGGAGTGTTTTCATCTACTAAAGGCAACAGTTCTTCAATGCGCTCCATAGTAGCTTCATACGCTATTTCATTCTGTATCTTATTCATGATTCTTATATATTAGTTGCATCAATTTTGTCATATTCTGAATGAGTACCTATAAACCTTATTAATACCGTTTTGATTGTCATTTTTATAACCACTACTAAGCGGTAATCATTACCTTTTATATTGAATACATAATGCTGATTGCCCACACTGTCGACACTATTAAAAGATCTTCTCATATCTGCAAAACATGTCCAATCGGCATTTCTAGTTTTTGTATACCATTCCTCTAGTGCTGTTTTAGAGTCACCATGTTTTTCATAATACGCAATTAGCTTACTTCTGGCTATTATTCTCATGTCATATTTTTGATGCAAATATATATAATGATTTCTATAATTCAAAATATAATTTTATAATTCAAAATATTATGGCTAGAGTAAAGTACATTTTATAGATATTGATTGGCAATGTAAAGAGAATATATTACCTTCGTGGACTAATCAATAATACTATACCGACACTTTTTATCTTTTTTGGATTACGTTTCTGCTTCTATACCGAAGATCATGAACCGATTCATGTACATGTTATAGCTCATGGAATAGAAGCAAAGTTTAATATTGAACCAAATATAGAATTGATATATAATAAAGGACTAACACCGCGGGAGGTGAGACTTGCTAAAGAAATAATAGAAGAGAATAAAGAAATAATTCGTGAAAGATGGAAAGCTGTCTTTTATTAAAAGTACAACAGAAAGGAAATAATCATGGAGCATTTCAAAGTATGGCTGGATACCAATAATATATATGTCCAAGATGAAGTTGGAAAAGTTGCATCCAAGCCTATAGCCAAATACAAACGTTTATTTAATGCTACGACAGAGCAAAGAGAGAAATTCGAATTGTCCTCTTGTGGTGTTCATTGGTATGATTTGGATGTCGATTTAGCATTCGAAAGTTTCTTCAATCCAGAAAAGTATAATTTGATAGCACACGAGTCAAACCATAATGTTGCAGAAGATACAACAGAATATAATAAAAAGAAGTCCTAAATATATCACATATAAATAGGACTTCTTATTATTAGAATGCTACTTTATTTCTTATTAATATAGTCTACTATCCACGCTCCTACTTCTTTCGTACCATATTTTGCACCGCCTTCTACTTGAATTTCGGGAGTGCGAACGTTTTGGTCGAGAGAAGCGTCGACTGCCTGACGAATCAGAGCACCTTCTTTTTTCAAATCAAAGTACTCGAAGAGCATGGCGACACTAAGAATCTGAGCTAGCGGATTGGCAATATTCAACCCTTTGGCTTGAGGCCATGAACCATGGATAGGTTCGAAGACTGGAGTACTATCGCCGGTAGATGCTGATGGCAGCAATCCCATTGAGCCACTGATACATGAACCTTCGTCGGTGAGGATATCACCGAAAGTATTCTCTGTGACCATAACATCGAAGAACTTGGGTTCTTGAATCATTCGCATCGAAGCATTGTCGACATACATATAATCTACTTTCACCTCGGGATACTGAGATTCCATTTCTTGTGCTATCTGACGCCATAGTCTACCTGTAGCCAGTACGTTGGCTTTATCGACTACTGTAAGATGCTTGCGACGTTTCATAGCATATTCGAAGCCTACCTTTAATATACGTTCAACTTCGGGGCGAGTATAAAGATTGGTATCGAAGGCTTTATCATTGTCTTGATACTTCTCGCCGAAATACATACCACCGGTGAGTTCGCGGATGCAGATAAAATCAGCACCATCTACCAACTCTTCACGAAGAGGTGACTTATGCAGCAAGCATTTGAAAGTCTGCACCGGGCGGATATTGGCATATAGTCCGAGTTTCTTTCGCATAGCAAGCAGACCTTGCTCGGGGCGAACCTTTGCGGTAGGATTATTATCGAACTTCGGGTCACCTACTGCCGAGAAGAGCACAGCATCTGCTTGTTTGCAAGTTTGGAAAGTCTCTTCCGAGAATGGATCACCTATCTTATCGATAGCATCGGCACCACAAATGGCATATTTGTATTCTACCTCGTGACCGAACTTTTTGCATACGGCGGTCATCACATTGACTCCGACTGCCGAAATCTCGGGACCAATACCGTCGCCCGGGAGGACTGCTATTTTCAATTTCATATTACTTTAATGTATTATGTTATTCATGTTCAACATTTTAATTGTCGCTTTAATGGCTGCCTCCATCTGGTCGGCATCCAGACCACGGGTGCGAAATACTTTCCCTTCGTAACTCCAAGTGATAACCGTCTGCACCAATGCATCAGTTCGACCTCCAGGCGGAATACTCACTACGTAGTTGGTCAGCATCGGGAACTTACGTCCCAATTCTTCTTTATATATCTTACGCAGAGCCCTTACAAAGGCATCATACTGACCATCGCCAGAAGAAGTAGCCTCGTAGTTCTTTCCTTCTATTTCGATATTGAGCGTAGCCACCGGACGTAAGCCCGACGTCAAAGTTACAAAATAACTGCGAAGTTTCACCTTATTATTCTGTTCATCGTGTTTTAAAACATCCGAAACTATATAGGGCAAGTCTTCTTTGGTCACTACTTCCTTCTTATCTCCTAGTTCGGTGATACGTTGCGTCACTTTCTTCATCGAAGTCTCATCAAGATCGAGCCCCAGACTATCAAGATTCTTTTGGATATTGGCTTTGCCCGATGTCTTACCCAAGGCATACTCCCGCTCTCTACCGAAACGTTCGGGCAGTAGATTGTTGCAATACAGATTGTCTTTATTGTCGCCATCGGCATGAACGCCAGCCACCTGAGTGAACACATTCTCACCAACGATAGGCTGATTCTGCGGAATTGGGATTCCCGAATAAGACGCTACCATGTTACTAATGTCTTGCAACTCTTCTTCATTAATATTAGTGATAGCCTGAAAATGATCTTTCATGATGGCTTGAACACTAGACAGAGGCGCATTTCCGCAACGTTCTCCAAGTCCGTTGATGGTAGTGTGGAGTCCTTTGCAGCCACTCAGTACAGCAGCTAGTACATTGCTTACCGCCAAGTCGTAATCGTTGTGAGCATGAAAATCGAAATGAGCATTCGGATAATGTTTCACCATCTTCCTCATATACTCTATCACTTGCAGCGGATTCAAGATGCCCAATGTATCGGGTAGCATGAACCGCTTTATCGGTGTATCAATAAGCGCATCCATCAGACCATATACATATCTTATAGAGTCTCTCATACCGCTACTCCAATCCTCGAGATACAGATTGACCGAGATACCAAGCGATGTAGCATAATCTACCGATGCTTTGATATCTGCGATATGCTCTTGCAGCGTTTTGTGTAGCTGATACTTGCAATGCCTCTCGCTGCCTTTGCAAAGCAGATTGATGACACGGCAACCCGCCTGATTGATCCAGTCGATAGATGTATGACCATCAACAAAGCCCAGTATCTCTACTCTATCGAGCAGTCCATGCTTCTCTGCCCAACGACATATCATGGTTGCTGCGTCCATCTCGCCTTCCGAAACGCGGGCCGAACCAATTTCGATACGGTCTACGTTGACACTTTCGAGTAGTTGACGAGCAATCATCAGTTTCTCATGAGGGACAAACGACACGCCACTGGTCTGCTCACCGTCGCGCAGCGTGGTGTCCATTATCTCTATCTGAGGATGTCTATTCTTGTACATGGCTTTTACTCTCCCAATCTTCTATTTTCTGTTTATTCGAAAGCAGGAAATCGATATCATCCAGTCCGTTCTCAAGACAATGTTTCTTGTATCCGTTGATGTCAAACTGTTCGCTATGACCGGTAGACATGTTAGTCACCGTCTGAGCAGGCAGATCTATCTTCACTTCAGCTTTAGGATTTTGTTTTATCGTATCAAACAACTCGGCAAGAAACGATTCGCTCACCACTACCGGCAGCACAAAATTGTTGAGTGCATTGTTGCGGAAGATATCGGCAAAGAAACTGCTGACCACAGCACGAAATCCATATCCGGCTATAGCCCAGGCAGCATGCTCACGACTAGAGCCCGAACCAAAGTTCTTGCCTGCCACCAATATCTTACTACCGTTATAGGTAGCATCGTTGAGCACGAAATTGGTTTTGTTGCCCTGCTTGTCGTAACGCCAATCACGAAACAGATTGTCGCCGAAGCCCTGTTTGTCGGTTGCTTTCAGAAAGCGTGCCGGTATAATCTGATCGGTATCTACGTTCTGCAAAGGAAGCGGAACACAAGTAGATGTAAGTATATTGAATTTTTCTTTCATCGTTCTATATCTGTTATAGGTTATTTAATAAAGTCTCTAGGGTCGGTAATCTTACCGGTGACAGCTGCTGCGGCAGCAACGAGCGGACTGGCAAGTAAAGTGCGTGCACCAGGTCCCTGACGACCTTCGAAGTTACGATTGGAAGTAGATACCGAATACTTACCTTCGGGAATCTTATCATCGTTCATGGCCAGACAAGCAGAGCAACCGGGCTGACGTAGTACGAATCCCGCTTCATTCAGTATCTTATCTATACCTTCGGCTTTGATTTGCCTATCTACCTCCCATGAGCCGGGAACAATCCATGCTGTAACACTATCGGCCT
This sequence comes from Bacteroidaceae bacterium, assembly GCA_036846645.1. Classification (GTDB taxonomy): domain Bacteria; phylum Bacteroidota; class Bacteroidia; order Bacteroidales; family Bacteroidaceae; genus JAAYUD01. Next base: position 11,288 of record DAIUBN010000071.1, read on the forward strand.
TTCGCTTTCCTTTTACAAAAGAAGCGAAAGCTCGAAAATCTTCGATACGGCCGTTAGTGCAGCTTCCTAGAAAAACATAATCTATCTTTTTACCTATCAATGATTCTCCTGCTTTAAAGCCCATATAGTTCAAAGCTTTATTGAACGAATAGAGGGCTTCTTTATCTATGGTATCTTCTGTGGGGATATGGCTGGTAATGCCCATTCCCATACCCGGATTGGTACCGTAGGTGATCATTGGCTCGATATCTGATGCTTTGAAAGTCACTTCTTTATCGAACACTGCATCATCGCCACTCTTCAAGGTCTTCCAATAAGCCAGATGAGCATTCCACGATTCGCCTTTCGGTGCATACTCTCTACCTTTAATATAGTCGAACGTAGTCTCGTCGGGCGCTATCATTCCGCCACGGGCACCCATTTCGATAGACAGATTGCATAGCGTGAGTCTCCCTTCCATCGAAAGACTGCGTATTGCTTCTCCTGCATATTCAACGAAATAGCCTGTCGCACCGCTCGTTGTCATCTTCGACATCAGATAGAGGGCTACATCTTTGGCAGTGACACCCTTGCCCAGCTTGCCGTCAATGCTGATTCGCATACTCTTTGGCTTGGCTTGCAGAATGCATTGTGAAGCCAATACCATCTCTACCTCACTGGTTCCGATACCGAAAGCAACGGCACCCATCGCGCCATGGGTCGAAGTATGAGAGTCGCCACAAACGATAGTCATACCCGGCAACGTCAATCCGCGCTCCGGACCAACAACATGAATAATACCATTCTTGGGGTTCATCATTCCGAAATGAGACAAGCCGAAATCAGCAGCGTTCTTTGCCAAAGTATCTACTTGCTTCTTCGATACCGGATCATCAATCGGTTTGTCCTGATCGTGAGTCGGAGTGTTATGGTCGGGCATACAGAATATATGGTCGGGGCGGAAACACTTCAGTCCTCTTTCCCTCATGCCGGCAAATGCCTGCGGACTGGTCACCTCGTGACAATAAAGCCGATCTATATAAAGTTGAGTGGGGCCATCTTCTACCTTCTGTACAACATGTGCATCCCAAATTTTATCAAACAGTGTATTCATATCTAGTTTTCGTTATTTAATTTAAATTTATTGATACAATCGATATATGCTTCTACCGATGCTGCGATAATATCGGTATTGGCACCGAAGCCATAATAATAGTTTCCTTCATATTCTACCTGCATGTGGACCTTTCCCATATCATCACTACCCTTGCTGATGGCCTGGATAGTAAATTCTTTGAGTGTCATCTGCCGGTTGATAATCTTTTTGAGTGCCTTGATAGCTGCATCTACCGGGCCATTGCCTTCGGCAGCTTCAGAGAATTTTTCTCCACTGATATTCAAGCCCAGCGAAGCTACCGAACGAACACCAACACCACTGGTCACCTGGAGATAATCGAGTTTGATACGATGGTTCACACTACGGTCGGCTCCAGCCAATACCAAGATATCATCATCGTGAATCTCTTTCTTCCTGTCCGCTAATTTAAGAAAATCTTCGTATACTTTATTCAGTTTATCCTCAGAAAGTTCTACGCCTAGCGAAGAAAGACGATGTTTGAGCGCAGCATGACCACTACGAGCAGTAAGAATGATAGAATTATCGTCGATTCCCACATCTTGCGGATTGATAATTTCGTAGGTCTGCACATTCTTCAATACACCATCTTGATGAATTCCAGAAGAATGAGCGAAAGCATTTCTACCAACTATCGCCTTATTAGGCTGGATAGGCATATTCATCAATCCGGAAACCATACGACTGGCAGGATAAATTCTGCGAGTATTAATATTGGTATCGATACCTATTTCTTTATGGCTCTTCAATATCATGACTATTTCCTCGAGAGAAGTATTACCGGCACGTTCGCCTATACCATTCAAAGTCACCTCAGCCTGACGGGCTCCGTTGAGCACCCCCGCCATTGTATTGGCAGTAGCCATGCCCAAATCATTGTGGCAATGGGTGGAGATAATGGCTTTGTCGATACCACTTACATTGTCGAACAGATACTTTATCTTTGCTCCATATTCCGAAGGCAGGCAATAGCCTGTTGTATCAGGAATGTTGACCACAGTAGCACCGGCTTTGATAACAGCCTCTACCACCCGAGCCAGATACTCGTTGTCGGTACGACCGGCATCTTCGGCATAGAACTCTACATCTTCTACATACTTCTTGGCATACTTCACAGCTGCTACAGCCCTCTCGATAATCTCTTCGCGGGTGCTGCCGAATTTATATTTAATATGATAGTCGGAAGTACCGATACCCGTATGAATCCTTTTGTGTT
>DAIUBN010000072.1:0-13595 GCA_036846645.1 Bacteroidaceae bacterium
TTTCGTATCAGGTGTTTAAGTGAGACATAAGATAAATCGTCTAGTAGATGTTTGTGAGCTAATGCATCGAGTGGAACATTGAACGGGCGCAGATAACATATTTGTTTGGAAAAGGGGGTGAGCACAGACAGACTTTGTCTGATATCCATAGTGAGTGCAATGGCGAGTTGTCCCAAGCTATCTTCATATATGTAGACCCATTGTGTCATGCTAGTGCTCATTAATTATGTTGGCGTGTTTTATTTTTTACAAAAGTAGGAAGAGTAGAGCTTTATTCTGTTTCATTGGCGCAAAAATGTGTTTCATTGACGCAAAAACCTGATATTATATCGATATTTTTATGTTTCAGGCATAATACAAACGCCACACAGCAAAAGTTGTGTGGCGTTGAAATATTTAATTAATGATATCTATCGATTTGAGCAACGAACTATTTGTTCGCTTCGGTAGTCTCTTCTGTTGTGCCGGCTTTGATTTTCTTCTCTTTAGAAATGGCTCTATATTCTGATGGTGTCATACCAAATTGTTCACGGAACAGACGGATGAAAGTGGCACGTGAGTTGAAACCCGAAAGACACTCTACTTCGCTGATATTCTTAGACGGATCTCCGCTTAGTAGCGTAGCTGCATGTTTGAGTCGATAGCTATTGATAAATTCTGCGATAGTAGATCCCGAATACCTTTTCACTGCGTTGGCCAGATAGGTGTGGTTAGTACCGAGCCTTTCAGCAAGGTCTTCACGTTTGGTGTCTTGTTCTTTATATAGGTGCTCTTCCTGCATCAATAGGCATAGTTTGCGATAGATTCGTCCTTCTTCATCAAGTTTCTCATCGGGCGTTTGTTCTATCTGCTCTTGCAGGCTGTCTTCTATCTTCTGCGATTGAATGATAGTATCGTACAGTATACGGTTTTTATGGCGAAGACGGCGGGTATAGATAAAGTAGAGTACGACAATTATAAGCAGCAATATACTGGCTACCAAGGCGAAGTAGAAGCGGTTGTTGGCTATCTTGTTTTTCAGTGTCAGCTTGTCTACTCCGAAGATGGTGCGCAGCTCGTCAAGCTGTCGGGCAAGTTCGGTAGTGCGCAACTGGTCTTTACGGGGAATAATCTCGTGATAGAGCTTGGCAGCTTCTTGATATCTGCCTGCACTTAGCAAGAAATCGGCTTGTTGCAACTCTACGGTGAGCAGACTCACCGAATCTCCAGCTGCAGTAAGTATCTTCATGTTCTCGCTGTTGCAGTCGATAGCCTTGTTGAAATTTCCTATGGCAGCATAGTAACGAGCTTTGACTTGAAGTAGCTTATACTGTGCTATCGCTTTCCGTCCCTCTGCCAGTTGTTCAGCGGTGTTGAGCAATTCGGCTGCTTTGGGATAATGTTTTGTTTCGATCTCTGCTACAGCCGCCGCCAGTGTGCAATATAGGTATCGTCCATTAAGTGAAGGGGCATATCCTTTGGCCAAAGCTTTTTTCTTATATTGATCGAGTATCGATTTCCATTTGATGGTAATAGTTCTGAGTTTGTCGTACTTGCCCATGCCGTCGAGTGTTTCTCCCAATGCATTGTAGGCCGAGAGCAGCAGGGTGATATCTTCTTCTTTAGATAGGGCGTTGATACTCTCGTCTAGCGATTTCTCTGCTTCGGCATAGCGTCCCATAGTTTGATAAATACCTCCCATACAGTAAGATGATACACCGAGTCCGTAATTGCTCTTCTTTTGGCGAGCATCGGCATACATCTTTTGCGATTCATTCAACGCCGTCTGCAGTTTGTCTTGATAGAGATACATCTCTACCAGCACATTCCACGAATTGTAATAGTAATCCCACGTCTTGTTCTTACCCAAAGCGGCCAATGTTTTAGGCAACTCGGCAATCAGACTGTCGGGCATACTGTAGTTGTAATAACAGTTCATCTGAGATGAACGGGCAAGACCTTCGGCTTCTACATCATGTTGTCGAAGAGCTTCGGCAAGATATTCTCGTGTACAGCGCAACTCATAGTTGGCATTGTTGCCCGCTGCTGCCAAGCGGCAAAGATTGCTGTAAGCTTGAAGAAGCTGTTGACCTTTGAGATGTTTCATCTCTCGACGAATAGAGTCCGATTCGGAAATAGCAGCGAATGTCTGCGGCAAGACTGCTACTACAAAGAACGCAAGAAGGACGATTTTTTTCATTATTGTTTTAGGTAATCTTATTAGAAAAGAACATTTGTATGGACAAAGATATTATTATTCTTTATAAAGCTAAAATATTTTGGGAACAATATTTCACTTTGCTGTGTTGTCGGCCCCAAAAGTCCTTTAATCATGATCCGTTTAATTTGCTCTTGCAATGAATGCATTAATGATAATACTTTTATATCTAACGGGTATTGGATGCTTGAGATAGTTGTTTATTCGGAGCTTTTTTATATCTTTGTTCGCAGTGACCAATAAACTCGCATGATTATGTTTGAGCAGATACACTACGAGGTGGGAATATCCCAGCAATGGTTGGCCCGGCAATATCAATCATTCCGGTCGGATGATTATTTTTTCAAAGAACGTTATGTACCTCGTCATGACATATCTATTATCTTTCACTTTAATGATGCTCCCGTAATTATTAACGATGAGATGATGGAACTTCCCCCAGTCTTTGCTACACCGATAGTTGTAAAATCTTTCATAATGGCTTTGAGAGGCAACATGGATTCTTTTGTTGTAGTGTGCAAACCCACGGTATTCTCTCGCATTCTTGGCATAGACTTGTCTGTACAAAGAAATACTACGATTCAACTGCCTTCTGCTTTTCAAGTTTTATGGCACGATTTGTCGATACTAGATACAGCAGAGCAGCGAATCCGATGTTTGTCAGATTATATTGATTCACTTCTCCAAACGCCTTATCAACCTGATATCATTGATTTGTTTTACGATAAGATTGTCAATAGCAGTAATCGTCTTTTATTAAAGGATATCAAGAAAGATTTTCCTGCCAGTCATCGTACTCTCGAGAGAAACTTTATCAAACGAACAGGAATAAGTCCTAAAACATTGATGCGCATTGTTAGAATAGAATATTTATGGTCGAAAATTCAGAATGAACATGCGATAGATTATCAAGATATGGTATTCGATGGCAATTATTTCGATCAGGCACACTTTATCAACGACTTCAAATCTATTGTCGGCGAAGCTCCCAACTTCTTCTTCAACCGTAACCTTTATCTCCTTAAACTCTTGTCGGGAAGAATAGAAGGGCAAATCTGACTTTGTCGTTTTTTTACAATCAAAGCACTTGTTATAAATCTATTTTTGTTATTTATTAATTGTATGGATAAATAACAAACTAATAATGTATGGTATGAAAAAGATAACAATTGCTATCAGCTTGCTCCTCTGTATTTGTATTTCTGCCGGAGCTCAATCTTGGTTGAAGAAAATAGGCGAGAAAGTAAAAGAGAAAGTTGTGGAGAAGGTAGAACAACGCATTGAGGATAAAACAGAAGAAGCGACAGAAAAGGCTCTCAACAAATCGGAGGATGCGATTAAATCGGGAGTTAAGAAGCAAAAAGGAAAAAACACAAGCAATAGTGCAACAGTCAATTCCAAACAAAAGGATGTATCGTATACAAAGTACGATTTCGTCCCGGGTAACGAGGTTGTTTTCGAGGATGATTTGATAGGCGAACAGAAAGGTGAATTTCCCAGCAAGTGGGACTTGATTGAAGGTAATGCCGAAATTGCTCAGATAGATGGTGAGAATGTTTTGGCAACGGTGGGATATACTTATATCACTCCTCTTTTTAAAAATAAAGCCTATAAGTTGCCCGATGAGTTTACACTCGAGTTTGATATTTATATCGACAATAATGAGGGCGAAGTAAATGTAGATTTGATGAATAATAGCGGTGAGACTATTCTTCAATCAGTATTTTGGAAAGAGAACGAACGGTTCTTGTTCCATTGGGATATAACGACCAATGAGAGGACGAGTGAAGATACTTATTCCAATTCTGCCGGGTGGCATCATTATGCCCTGTCGTTCAACAAGCGGGCGGTAAAAGTGTATATGGACTCCAAACGGGTAGTCAATGTTCCCAACGTGCCCGACAAGCCTACGAAAATGAAGTTTTTTGCAAGAGGCGGCGACGACAAGAGCAACTGCTTCATCAAGAATATTCGTATCGCCAAGGGGGCTGTTCCTCTTTACGACCGTCTCATGACTGATGGAAAGATTGTTACCTACGGCATTACTTTCGAAGTAGGGAAGGCTACCATCAAACCGCAGTCAATGGGTACCATCAATGAAATATGCGATATGATGCAAAAACATCCTGCATTGAAATTCAGAGTAGAAGGCCATACCGATAATACGGGCAATGCGTCGCTCAATCAGACTCTTTCTGAATCTCGTGCCAAAGCCGTGCGCGACAAATTGATACAAATGGGTATCGATGGCAATCGTTTAACATCAAAAGGATATGGTATGAGCAAACCTGTCGACTCCAATAATACCCCCGAGGGTAAAGCTAAAAACCGACGTGTTGAATTTGTGAAACAATAGTCCTTAATAACTTATTATACCATGAAAAAGAGAATAATAGTCTTATTATCCATGAGTTTATTCTTATTCTTGGATATGTTTGCTCAAAATGTTGCGCTGAAATATCTATCGCAACTCCCTCCTTTCCCAAACAATATGTGCAGTCTCTCATTGAAAGATGAAGAGATGATCCGAAATCAGATTTCGAAGGTGATAGAGGCCATTGAAAACGAGTGTGAACGGATAGAAAAGCAACAACCGTCCCAGCAACAGTTGATGAACAGTGTGTCGAAGAAAACAGGAATCTCGAAGAAGAAACTTGTTGAGATGGCAGAGAAAGATGATGAGAAAGAAGGAGAGAAACTGATACAGCAAAAAGTAGAAAAAGAATATGGCATCAGTGCCGAGGAGTTGAAGGCTTTAGAAAACATGAGCGAGGCCGAGTTGGAGAAGTGGGGAAAGAATTATGCCAATAAGAGGCAGGCCAAGCAGAGTGGGCAGAAGGAAAAGGCAGAATTCGACAGGGCGGAAGAAATCAATCGTCTTGAAAAAGAATTGGAGCGGTACGTATCTTCTTGGACAACCTTATCGGGCGATTACGAAAAAGATGATGATGATGCGAAACGAGAGTTGAGAAGGTGCTTGGAAGAAGTGGAGAAGAAAGCTCCTCAACCCATATATCAAGGTGAACATTGCACCAATGAGAAAGCGATAGAACATTATTTCGCTTTGAATGAACCGCCTTGTTACGAAGCCTATTGCAGTACGATGTCGCCCAAGAAAAAGCTGTTGCTCAATAAGAAGAGAGCAGATATACCTCAGATGTGCGACTTGATAGCCCGTTCGCAAATCTTGAAGAATGATATTCAGAAAGACAACTTCGGAGTAAATATCAGCAAAGGTATTCTGCAAGACATCCCTGCTCTTGCATTAGTCAAAGAGTATGCCAAAGAACTTTATAATATGGTGAGCCGTACCAGATCCAAGTACGATGAAAGATAATGAGTCGAAATATTATCACTCAATTATCACGATAAGCCTATTGTTTTGTCGTTCCACGTATGTGATTCGATCGAATCACATACGTGAGTTGATCGAATCACGGCCGTGAGCCGATCGAATCACGGTTGTGGAACGACAGCTTAATACTAAATAATGAAACAACACAATACCATTCTACATCTTTTGCTCAATGGAGCGGATGCTGTTATTAGAAAGTTCTAATTCCATCTGAAAATCTTCTAATCGGTTATTTTTCTTCTGTCAAGTAAAGAGAAGTACTTTTGCACCCGAAATTTATTTTGGTAAAAAGATGAACAAGCAAAAGCTATTGTTGGCTGTCGGCATCGTACTGATAGCGGCAAGTTGTAAATCGACGAAGGAAAAGAATGTAACAGCGGTTTACACAGTTACAACTCCGGAGATAACAGACATTACTGTTCCCAAAGATTATGTGGGCAGTATTCAGTCGGCTAAGAACATTGAGTTGAGGGCTCAGAAAGAGGGTATTCTTCAGGATATCTATGTAGATGAGGGGCAAGCGGTGAGAGCCGGACAGCCCTTGTTCCGTATAACGACAGTAGGCGATAGTCAAGAACTGGAAAAGACGAAGGCTGAGGCCGACCAAGCACGCATTGACTTGCAGAACACTTCGAAACTGGCTTCTAACAATATCGTATCGAAGAATGCCAAGAAGATGGCTAATGCCAAACTGAGAGCTGCAATGGCCGATTATCAACTTGCCAGTCTGCACAAACAATTGTCTGTGGTACGTGCTCCATTTGCGGGCATTATCGGCAGGATACCTAAAAAGAAGGGAAGTCTGATTCAGACGGGAGATTTGCTCTCTAGTCTGTCGGACAACAGTTTTGTGTATGTCTACTTTAATGTTTCCGAACCCGAATATCTGGACTATCAACAGCACGCTGCAGAGCGAAACAAATTGCCGCTCACACTGATTTTGGCCAACGGAACTAATTTTGGTGCTCAAGGTCATTTTCAAAATGTAGAGGGCGAGTTCGACAATAGTACTGGCAATATCGCTTTTCGTGCCAAGTTTCCTAATGCAAAACATCTTTTGCGAAATGGCGAGACGGGTACGGTGCGCATGAATATGCCGATGAGGAATGCACTCGTTATTCCTCAACAAGCTACCTACGAGATACAGGACCAGAAATATGTCTTTGTGGTCGATGCCCGAGGCTATGTTCATGCTCGCCGCATCAAGGTGGCTTCCGAACAACAAGATGTTTTTGTGGTATTGGAAGGTTTGTCTCAGAACGATAAAATACTAATAGATGGCGTAGAGAAAGTGAACGATGGCGACCGCATATCTTGTCGTTCGGTGAGTCCGGCTGCCGCTATTCAGTCTGTTAAACTTAAAGCCAATTAATCATGCTCAAGATGTTTATAAGGCGACCGGTTCTTTCAATCGTCGTCTCTCTTCTTATCGTATTTATTGGCACATTGTCGCTGTTCAATTTGCCTGTTACTCAATATCCATCTATCTCGCCTCCAAAGGTGAATGTCGTGGCCAATTATCCTGGTGCCAACAATGAATTGCTCATCAAGTCTGTTGTCATTCCGTTGGAGCAAGCACTCAACGGTGTGCCGGGCATGAAATATATCGAATCGGATGCCGGAAACGATGGTGAGGGCGAAATCAATGTGGTATTCAAACTAGGTACCGATCCGAATGTGGATGCCATCAATGTGCAGAACCGTGTTTCGGCAGCTACCAATAAGTTGCCTGCTGCTGTAGTTCGTGAGGGTGTGAAGATTTCGCGTGAGGAACCGAACATCTTGATGTATATCAATCTCTATAGTGATGACCCGAAGGCCGACCAGAAGTTTCTGTTCAACTATGCCGATATCAACATCTCGCCAGAGTTGCAACGTGTTGATGGCGTAGGCGATTTGGATATTCTCGGTACTCGTAACTATGCCATGAGGGTATGGCTCAAACCTGACAAACTCACTGCCTACAATCTGTCGGCCGACGATGTGAACCAGGCTTTGGAAAGTCAGAGTTTCGAGGCTTCTCCTGGTAAGCTGGGAGAAAGTTCAGGCAAGCGTCCCGAGAGCTTTGAATATATTTTGAAGTACCCCGGTCGATACACCACACCCGAAGAATATGGAAATATCATTCTCAAGTCGAATGGCGACGGACAGTTTGTTCGTCTCAAAGATGTGGCAGATATCGACTTCGGCAGTGAGATGTATGATATCTATTCTACACTGAATGGCCACCCGTCTGCGGCTATCACATTGAAGCAGGCCTACGGCTCTAATGCCCGAAATGTGATTCAGAATGTGAAACAGACTATGGAACGACTTCAGAAGAACATGCCAAAGGGAATGCACTACGAAGTCAGCTATGATATCAGTCGTTTCCTTGATGCTTCGGTGCAGAAAGTAGTGCATACACTTCTAGAAGCCTTCATCTTGGTAGGACTCGTGGTCTTTATTTTCTTGGGCGACTGGCGTTCGTCTATCATTCCGTGTCTGGCTGTTCCGGTATCTCTAATCGGTAGTCTGGCGGTGATGCTGGCTTTTGGCATCACGCTCAATATGATATCGCTGTTTGCTCTTGTCATGGCTATCGGTATAGTGGTCGATAACGCCATAGTGGTCATAGAGGCCGTCAATGTGAAGATGTCCGACGAACATCTGCCGCCTTTAGAAGCTACACAAGCTGCCATGAAGGAGATTAGTGGAGCCATTATCGCCATCACACTTGTCATGGCGGCAGTATTCATACCGGTGGCATTTATGGGTGGTCCGGAAGGTATCTTCTACCGCCAGTTCTCTATCACGATGGCGTCGAGTATCATCCTTTCGGGTCTAGTGGCACTAACATTGACGCCTTCGCTCTGTGCGTTGATTCTGACCAAAGAACAAGAAAACCACATGAAGAAGTCGTGGCTGCATAAGTTGCTCGACAAGTTCAATTCGGGTTTCAACAAGAGTATCGGTGGCTATCGCAAAACGTTGGAGCGCACCGTTTCCAACAAACTGGTCACTTTGCCGCTGCTTCTCGTGCTTTGCGCTATTGCTTTCTTCGTGAACAATTCATTGCCTTCGGGCTTCATACCCGAGGAAGACCAAGGTATGATTTATGCGGTCATCGAGACGCCTCCCGGTTCGACCATCGAACGTACCAACAAGGTAGCTCATAAGTTGCTCGATATTGTGAAGAGTGAGGATGGCATAGAGAGTGTTTCTTCTTTGGCCGGCTATGAGATTCTTTCGGAAGGTACGAGTGCCAATTCGGGCTCTTGTCTGATTAATCTCAAGTCGTGGAAAGATCGTAAGCATTCTGCCAAGGAGATTATAGATGACTTGCAGAAGAAGTGCCGCAGCATAACAGATGCCGATGTTGAATTCTTCCAACCGCCATCAATACCGGGTTACGGTGCCGCGTCGGGTTTCGAACTTCGTTTGCTCGACAAGACGGGCAACAACGACTATCATCAGATGGAGAAGGTGAGCAAGGACTTTGTGAAGGAATTGAACAAGCGGCCGGAAATCGGTTCTTCGTTCACATTCTATTCTGCAAGTTATCCGCAATATATGCTACGTATCAACAACGATATTGCCGAGCAGAAGGGAGTGACGCTTGGTTCGGCTATGGACAATCTGTCGACATTGATTGGCTCGGACTACGAGACGGGATTCATCCGCTTTGGCAAACCTTATAAGGTCATCGTTCAGGCTAGTCCGCAATATCGAGCTTTTCCCGAAAATATGATGGGACTGACGGTCAAGAATGACAAAGGCGAGATGGTGCCCTATGCCGACTTCATGCATCTGGAGAAAGTTTATGGTATGAGTGAGATAACCCGTCACAATCTGTACAACTCTGCCGAAGTGAGCGGTTCGCCGGCTCCTGGATATAGTAGTGGACAAGCCATTAAAGCCATCGAACAAGTGGCCGAGAAGAGTCTGCCACATGGATTCGACTACGACTGGGCGGGTATATCCAAAGATGAGGTCGACCAAGGCAATCAGGCTATACTGATATTTGCTGTCTGTCTGATATTTGTCTATCTTATTCTATCTGCCCAATACGAGAATTTCTTGCTTCCGTTACCTATTATCACTTCGCTGCCGGCAGGTATCTGTGGAGCATTCATCTTCTTGAAATTCATGGGACTGGAGAATAATATCTATGCCCAGGTGGCAATGGTGATGCTGATAGGATTGCTGGGTAAGAATGCCGTGCTGATGGTAGAATATTCGGTGCAACGAAGAAACTTGGGCATGAGTATCCGACAGTCGGCAATAGAGGGAGCCATAGCCCGATTCCGTCCCATCTTGATGACTTCGTTTGCATTCATCGCCGGACTACTTCCATTGGTGGCAGCTACCGGTGCCGGTGCTATCGGTAATCGCACCATCGGAAATGCGGCAGTAGGAGGTATGCTGTTTGGAACATTATTCGGACTCATCCTCATCCCCGGACTTTATTATATCTTCGGAACAATGGCAGAGAAGGTGAAAATGGTGATGTATCAACGTGATAAACCACTGACAGAGAAAAAGGATTTAAAGTATAAAAAATGAAAAGTAAATATATCATATTCATCTCGGCATTGGTCATGATGGGTTGCAAAACACCGCAGGCCACTAGTGTGAAAGACAATGTGAAGACTCAGATGCCCTTGCATTTCGATAAGGACAGTGTGGCCGAAGGACATGCTACAATCACGCCTTGGAGACAATTCTTTAGCGATTCTAATCTAGTGGCACTTATTGATACGGCTCTAGCCAACAATCAAGACCTCAAGATGACACTCCAGGAGATAGCTATGGCCAAGAGCAATGTGCTCTATCGTCAAGGTGCATTGATACCGACTGTTACAGCAGGTGCCGGCATCGGTGTATCGAAAGTAGGTAGATATACCAGTGCAGGTGCCGGCAATGCAACGACAGAGATGGAACCGGGCAAGAGCATTCCCGATTTGCTGATGGATTATCAGTTTGGTGTCGGTGCCAATTGGGAAGTCGACTTATGGCATAAGTTGAGTTCGGGCAAGAAGGCGGCAGTAGAACACTATCTGGCTACCGTCGAAGGACGCAATGCTGTATTGTCTTCGCTCATCTCGCAGGTGGCTGCCAACTATTATCATCTGCTTGCTCTCGACAATAAGCTGGACTTGATTCGACAGTATATCGAACTTCAAAAGAAGGCGGTAGAGATAGCTAAGATACAGAAAAGTGCAGATGCCGATACCGAACTGGCTGTAGAAAAGTTCGAGGCCGAACTGGCCAAAGCACGCTCTGACGAATATACATTGCGCCAGGAGATGACTGAAAGTGAGAATAGTCTCAACTTATTATTAGGCAGATATCCTACGGCAATAGCGAGAGATAAATCGACCTTCCTTTCTGCCAGTCTGCAAAAGGTGATGACGGGTATTCCTTCGGAGCTGCTCAACAATCGTCCCGATATCCGTCAGGCAGAACATGAACTGGCTTCGGCAAAGTGGAGTGTGGAAGCTGCACGAAAGGAGTTTCTTCCTTCGCTCAATATTTCGGCATCGCTCGGATTGGATGCTTTCAATCCTACCTATCTTACAAGGCTGCCCAAGTCGCTTGCACTGAGTGTGCTGGGTGGACTCACTGGCCCGCTTATCAATCGCAAGGCCATTCAAGCCAACTTCCAATCGGCAGATGCTCAACAAGTAGAAGCGTTGTATGAGTACGACAAAACTTTGCTCACTGCTTATTCGGAAGTCTGCACCCTGATGTCGAAGATTAAGAATCTAGACCAATATTATCAACTGAAGACAGAAGAGTCGAGCAAACTGGACCAGTCGGTCAATGTGGCTCGTCAGTTGTACCTCAACAGTCGTTGCACTTATCTTGATGTACTGATGGACGAACGTGATGCGCTCGATGCGAAGATGGAACGATTGGAAGCCAAAGAGCAACAACTCTCCAGTATCGTCGATGTGTATCGCAGTTTGGGCGGGGGAGGAGAGCAATCTTCATCAATTATGCAATAATTTGTTTTGCAGATCAAAGCAAAACACTTATCTTAGATTAAAATTACAAGCTGTATATGGACAAAAGATTATTGATGGCAGAGGATGAGGCGAATATTTCGGACTTTGTAAGTCGCGGACTATCCGATTTCAACTACGATGTCACAGTGGTTGACAATGGACTTGAAGCCTGGAACAAACTGGAAGCAGGCGAACATTTCGATCTTGTGTTGCTCGATATCCGTATGCCTCAGATGACGGGATTGGAAGTGTGTCAGAAGATTCGTGAGCATTTCGGTTATGATATTCCTGTATTGATGCTCACCGCTTTGGATACAACCGATGATATTGTGATGGGACTGCATGCCGGAGCCGATGATTATATTGTCAAACCTTTTAAGTTCATGGAGCTCCTGGCTCGCATACAAGCCATGCTTCGCCGTTCGGATGCTGTAAAGTCTGGTCGTTCGGTTGTCTACGGCGATCTGCATCTCGATCCGGCTTCTCATAAGGCTATCCGTGGCACCTACGAAGTGGAGTTGAGCATCAAAGAGTATCGCCTGCTCGAATATATGATGGAACATCATGGCGAGATACTCTCTCGTCGCCAACTTTTGAAGAATGTATGGAATAAGGACTTTGATACCAATACGAATATTGTTGATGTATATGTCAAATATGTTCGCAACAAGATAGATGCCGACTTTGAGCAGAAGCTGATTCACACTGTTGTAGGAACTGGCTACTGTCTACGAATCGAAGAACAATAACACTTTGAACAGATGAAAGCGAGTGGTAAAATATCGATGATCTATTCTTTGATTACTATCAGTTTTATTCTGATAGCGGGAATCGTATTTTATTTCTTCTCGTCGGGCTATTCTCAAAATCTGTATTATAAATATCTCGAAGAGAAAGCCCATGCCGTGGCCGAAGAAGAGTTCTCGATAGACGAAGTCGATTCTATCACTTATCAGGATATCGTGTTGCGTCGCAAAAACTCTATTCCGACATCCAAGGAACTGTTCATCAATGTGGGCAATCGTAAAAATGCCGAGCAACAACTTTCTGCTTATCTCAGTCGTAATCAGATCAAAGATTTGTTCAATCATAAAACAGTAGATTTTGAGAAAGGGCAGGAGATAGGCACTTCTTTCATCTATTATGATAATACCGGAACCTTTGCCGTCGTTGTTCTCAGCCACAATCCCTACGTTAAGGATATCGGACAAACATTGGGCTGGGCCATTCTTATATTGGTGCTGATATCAGCCTTCATCCTTTATCTTATCAGTCGGCTCTATGCCATGAGAATGCTCGACCGTATTGATCAAGACTATCAGACAGAAAAGATGTTTGTCAACAATGCTTCTCACGAAATCAATAATCCGCTAACAGCCATACAAGGAGAGTGTGAGGTGGCTTTGATGCGCGACCGCAGCAATGAAGAATACAAAAGTTCATTGCAAAGCATATCCGATGAAACCAACCGCATCATCCATATCATGCACGAATTGCTGCAGTTCTCTCATACTCGTTCTGGCAATCTTGATATCGATAATCTGGAAAACGTGCGGATGTCCGAGTTTATCGCCCGTATGGAAGACGAACATACCAAGATTACTATCATCAGTGATTTCTCTGTGCTGGTTGATGAAGAACTGCTCGACATTGCCATCAAGAATCTTGTGAGCAATGCCCGCAAATATTCGGATGGCAGTCCGGTGACTATCGTCGTCAATCATGGTCTCCTCCAGATAGAAGACCACGGCATCGGCATTCCCAAAACAGATATCGCTCATATCTTCGAGCCCTTCTTCCGTGCCGGCAATACCGGCAGCGTGAAAGGCAAAGGCGTAGGACTAGCACTCGCCAAATCAATACTCAATAATTTCGGAGCCAGCATCCAAGTGCGCTCTCAAGAAGGAAAAGGCACATCTATGAATGTTGTGTTCAAGAAATACAAAACGGTATAGCAAGTTTGTGGCTCTATCGTTGGTTATCATTTAATTAGTTCATTATCTTTGGTTATTTTGCAGTTCGTGCGAATCACTTAATATAAAAGTAGTGCGGC
>DAIUBN010000073.1:0-13512 GCA_036846645.1 Bacteroidaceae bacterium
CAACTCTTCCATCTCTCTATCTACAGTAGAACAAAAAACGCCAACAGTATCTTTTATTGACGAAGATAAAGGTCTGACAAAATCACTCAAACATAGAAAGGGCATATCACGGTCTGATTTTACTTGCTGACGAAGTAGCGGTAGGCACACACCATCTAACAATAAATTATCACCGTCAGAATTGGCATTGCATAAGCGAACTTTAGTGTTCAGCTTATAGTCCCTATCCAACAACTGCATCATGCGACCGGCTTCTTTATACAATTGCATAGCTTGTGTAGCTTTTGCCATTTCTTCTTGTTTGAATGTATTTAGCCAAGAAGCCTTGCATACATCGCAACCATGTACTTGAGCTATAGAAGCAAAACGAGGAGAAAATCCCCAAGCATGAAAGAAATATATCCAATTGATATAATCGAATACATCATGCAACCTATATTGACGAACAATGATTCTATTTTCCATTATCTGAATGTAAGTTCTTCTCCTCTAATCGTATCATTTACAGCACGTCCATCATATACCATCTGCCCGTTGACAAATGTATTGCAAATATTCCAATTGGTTTTAAATCCATTGAAAGGGGTCCATCCGCACTTACTGAAGACATTGCTATCTGTAATAGTCCGCAAAATTCCTTCTTTTACAATTACTAAATCTGCTTTATATCCCTCTCTTATGAAACCACGGCAATGAATCTGATAAATCCTTGCCGGTGCATGACACATTTTCTCAACTACGGTAGTAATATCAAAAATTTGCTTCGTGACACATTGCAACATACTGACCAATGAAAATTGTATTGAAGGCATACCAGAACAAGCCTTTAATGCACCGCCCTGCTTCTCAGAAAAAAGATGAGGAGCATGATCAGTAGCAATAGTATCTATACGTCCATCATTGATGGCACGGAAAAGTTCATCTCTCGTATTGGGAGTTTTTATTGCCGGATTGACTTTAATGAGTGCTCCCAATCGTTTATAATCTGACGAAGTAAAATTCAGATAACCTACACAAACCTCACCTGTTATTCTCTTATCATGCTTTTTGTCTGATAAAAGACGAAGTTCACGAAGTGTCGAGATGTGAAGTATATGAAGTTGTGTATCCAACTGCTGAGCCAATCTGAACGCAACAGTCGAAGAGCTGAAACAAGCAGTAGTAGACCTTATCTTATTATGGTAAGAAAGAGGCAAATCATCATCCTCTATTTTCGGACGATATTTTTCTAAGTTTGCCTTAATAATATCTTGATCTTCACAATGAACAGCGACCAGTATATCTTTTATACTAAAGATTTCTCGTAAGACCTTATTATTATCTACCAGCATATTACCTGTGCTAGCTCCCATAAAAACTTTTATTCCACATACACGATGTGGATCAAGCTCCTGTAGTAATGGAATATTCTCATTTGTTGCACCAAAATAACAAGAATAGTTGACGACACACGATTGGGCCATTCTTTTCATCTTATCATCAAATGCTTCAAAAGTCGTGGTCTGCGGTTTCGTGTTCGGCATATCCATAATAGAAGTAACGCCGCCTGCGGCCGCTGCAATACTTTCAGAATGTATATCTGCTTTTGTCGTCAAACCTGGTTCACGAAAATGCACATGTTCATCGATAACACCGGGCAGAATGTATCCACCCTGGGCATCAATCACTTCATCACAAGAATAACTAGGCATAGAGAAATTAGATAATACTTGTTCGATGACATCATCTCTAATGACGATTCCACCATAAACGACCTTTCCTTCGTTTACAATATTGGCATTATGTATATAAATCCGCTTCATCAAAAATTATTTAATTGACTTTTGGAAAATGATGGAACATTCCATACAATCTCAATTTGATAACACCGAATACCGCTTCTCCAAATATACTGCTATTCATCTTTGATGTACCTTTTACTCTATTAATGAAAATAACAGGTACCTCTATAATCTTAAAACCACACTTATATGCAGTATACTTCATCTCTATTTGGAAAGCATAACCTTTGAAATGGACATTATCCAAATCTATCGTTTCGAGCACACGACGTCGATAACACTTAAAACCTGCGGTTGTATCATGAATAGGCATTCGAGTGACAAAACGTACATACTTGGATGCAAAATAGGACATCAGCACACGCCCCATTGGCCAATTCACAACATTTACGCCCGTCACATATCTTGAGCCGATAGCAACATCTCCTCCTTCTTCAGAACATGCTTTATAAAGACGCGGCAAGTCGTTAGGGTCGTGACTGAAATCGGCGTCCATTTCAAACACATAATCATATTGATGTTCCAAGGCCCATTTGAAGCCTGTAATATATGCAGTGCCTAATCCCATCTTCTTGGGACGTTGGATCAGATGCAATTGACCAGGAAACTCTTCTTGGAGATGTTTCACTATATCGGCTGTACCATCAGGTGAACCATCATCCAGAATAAGGATATGAAACACCTTTTCCAAACCAAATACTGTGCGAATAATATTTTCAATATTCTCACGCTCGTTGTATGTCGGTATAATAATAACGCTATCAGAAGATTTCATCAATACAATAATTTGAAAATTTCACAAATATAACCAATTCAACTCATAACGCAGTATACCATTAACATAAAAATGAGAAATTTAAATATGTTATAGGGCCTATAAGACTTTTAATGCCCTATAGACCCTATATCAATATATACTTTTCGCTAAAATTCGGGAGCCATCTCGTTGAGTTGGACTCTTGAGAATACCGGACCGTCTTTGCAAACATACATTTTACCAACGTTGCAGCGTCCACACTTTCCTACACCACACTTCATACGGTTTTCTAGTGTTGTGTACATATTCTCTTCCTTGAATCCAAGTTTATCGAGTACAGGGAAAGTGAACTTTATCATAATAGGAGGACCACAAACAACAGCTACTGTATTCTCTGCACTAGGAGCTACCTTCTCAAGAACAGCAGGCGTAAAACCAATCTCGCCTTTCCAATCGGGAGTTTCGCCACCAGGATCTACTGTTGTCACCAACTTAACATCACTTCTTTCTGCCCATTCTTGCAATTCTTCCTTATACACAAGATCAGCAACAGTTTTTGCACCATATATAATAGTCACATCACCATATTGATCTCGAAGATCGAGTATATTATCAATGACGCAACGCATTGGAGGCAAAGCAATACCACCAGCTACAAAAACAATATTCTTGCCCTTCCACTCTTCTATTGGAAATGAATTACCGAAGGGACCGCGAAATCCCATAGTCTGTCCTTCTTCCAAACGGTCAAGACCGGAAGTAACACGCCCTGCATGGCGGAAAGTACATTCTACATATCCTTTACGAGTTGGGGCAGATGCGATACAAAAAGTACACTCACCTTCGCCGAAAGCTGAATATTCGGCAAAGTTTCCTGCACGAAATTGAAATGCCTTTTCTTCTGCTTCATTTTGAAACTTAAGGCGCAATGTTTTCACGCCAGGAGCTTCAACGGTAACCTTATCGACTACCATTATATGTGGTAAATAAATATTCTCATTCATGATTTGAATTGGCTATAGAGATTAAATGTTCTTGAATATTCATATCAACGGGACAAGCACGAGAACAACGGCCGCAACCTGTACATCCATATACACCGAGACGATCGGGCATATAAGAGAATTTATGCAGAATACGTTGTCTCCAGCGTGTAGCTTGAGTAGGGCGTGGGTTGTAACCCGAAGTATGTTGTGTAAAGATAGAGAATCCGCAAGAGTCCCAACAGCGCAGACGACGTCCATGACTGCCATGTGCATCTTCTTGTATATCGAAACAAGCACAAGTAGGACAAACAAAAGCGCAAGCGCCACATCCAAGACAACGTTCTGATTGCTGTTTCCATATCGGGCTATTGAAAGCATTGTCTACATGCTCTTTCACTTGTTCTTTGGTAAACTTGGCTTCTACTTTTGCAAGCACCGATTCTTTATCAACATCATCGGCAGCTTTGAATGCATCGGGCAACAATGCCATCAGTTGCTTACCTTTATCAGTCATCACTTCGGCTAGTGCATCAGAAGCATTGAGCAGTGTTATCTGTATATCACTACCTTCTACATTGCCTGGTCCACCACCTACAGATGTGCAGAAACAGCAAGCATCACTCTTGTTGCAGGCAAAACTAACAATTGTGAGTTTTGCTCTACGAGCATCATACATTTTATCTTTATAGTCCCAATCAAAGATAGCCGATAGCGGACTGAAGCCCATTGCATCGCAAGGACGAGCATGCCACAATACAGTTTCAGGGTAAGTATCAACAGATACTTCACTCAATTCTGTATTTTTGCCTTCTTTCTTATACTTGAACAAAGTTTCTGTAGGAGGAAAAGCAGCTGCTTTTGCCGACACAGTTGTTGTTAAGCAGTCGTTATCAACCTCTTCTGCCTTGCTTATCTTGCAAAAAGCACTCTGTGTACCTTTCGTTACAGGAGCCAGCACACGAGGTGTTGATTCTATAATCTTATTGAGCCAGCTATTAAGCTGATCTATTTTGATAATATATTTTTCCATAGTCGCAATCAATGAATAAAGTTCTCTTTATCGTTAGGATTGAAAGTAGAAAGTACATTTCCACCTTCGCCTGTACCCAACATTTCTTTAATATCGGTCGACATTTTCTTTGTCAAGATACCTATAGGCAAATCAAGCGGACAAGCCTTGGCACATGCGCCACAACCTGTACAGCGTCCCGACATGTGCATCACTCTATTGATTTGCCACTCCATATTGCTCAATGTAGACTTCCATGGGTCTAGCCATTGCGGACAGTTGACCTCAACTATGCAGCGGTTGCAATAGCACAACGGACAAGCCGCTCTACAAGCATAGCAACGAATACATTTATCGAGCTCTGATTTCCAATATTGCCAACGCTCTTCACGACTCATCTTATCTATTTCTTCCATCTTGGCAAGTATGGCAGGATCTGTTTCTGGAACATTCTCCTCACAATACTTCTCAATATCTTCAAAAGTAACTAACTCATTGACATCACCATTCTTATCAACGACGAGGACCATGAGAAGTTCCTTATTGATTTGATTTTCTTTATTGAGTTGCAGAATACTCTTCAGTTCTTTATAGGTAGCTACAATTGCAATCTTTTCCGAACCTATCAATTCCTTTTTAGTAAGATATACAGCATTATTTGTCTTGCAATCATCGCTATATATCAGTTTCTCTGCATCTTCCGGCTTTTCGCAGAAGAAAGGACGAACAGAATTTGTTCCCTGCTCAAAACCAATTATCTTTTTCACTGTTCCTTCTTTAAGAAGGGCAGCAGCTTTTTCTTGTAACTTATTCATGACTTTCAGCCTCCTCTAAATAGTTCGCAGCTTTCTTATATTCTGTATACGGTCCGAGTTCTCTAATATCTTTCACCGTATCGTTCACCACATCAGCCCATTTGGCACCTTCGGCAGCCGATACCCAAGAGAAACGGATACGACGTACATCAATACCCATGAAGTTGAGCATATCACGAAATACAATCCAACGACGACGTGCATGAAAGTTTCCACTTGTATAGTGACAATCGTTAGGGTGACAACCCGAAACGATAACGCCATCAGCACCTCCCGCAAAAGCCTTGAGAAGCAACATAAAATCTATACGACCGGTACAAGGGAAACGTACAATCTCCACATTAGTCGAATATTTAATTCGGCTGGTTCCTGTCAGATCGGCACCAGCGTATGTACACCAGTTGCACACAAATGCAATGATGCGTGGTTCAAAATTATTATTTGATTCTTCCATAATATTCAATAGATTAATGATTCAACAGTGCCATCAATTCGGTGTACATTTCTTCGTTAGAATATCCCTGCAAATCAATAGACTTAGAACGACAGAATGATACACATGTACCACATCCCTGACAGAGTCCGGGATTGATTTTGGCAATAGTCTTAATAACAGCACCGGTCTTTCTATCTTTTATCTCTTCATGTTCAATGGCATGATAAGGACAAATCGTTTCGCACATGAAACAACCCACGCAAGTACTGAACAAAGGTGGAGCACAACGATTGACAACAGCCACAACCGGTTCGCGAACCAGATTTTCTTGAGACAACAAAGATACAACTTTCACAGCAGCACCAGATGCGGCAGCTACAGTCTCAGGAATATCCTTTGGAGCCTGGCAAGCACCTGCCAAGAAGATACCAGCAGTATTTGTCTCTACAGGCTTCAATTTTGGATGTGCCTCGGCAAAGAAGTGATAAGGGTCGTATGAGATATGCATTCTTTGTGCCAATTCTTCAGCACCAGGACTAGCAACACCGGCTGTAGCAAGCACTACCAAGTCGGCTTCTATTTCAACAGGTTCGGCACCCAATAAGGTATCTACTCCCTTCACAATGAGTTTGCCATCCTTCTCATAAACTCGTGCCACTCTACCACGAACATAGTTCACGCCATCTTCTTCGATAGCACGACGAACAAATTCTTCGTAGTTCTTACCACCGGCGCGGATATCCATATAGAATACAGTAGATTCGCCACCATGTACCTTATGTTGATAAAGCATAGCATGCTTTGCAGTATACATACAGCATATTTTAGAGCAATAAGGTATTCCCTTAGCCGGATCACGCGAACCGCAGCAGGCGATGAATACTACCTTTTGAGGTATTTTGCCATCAGAAGGACGACGTATTTCACCAAGTGTTGGTCCGGAAGCCGATGCAAGACGCTCAAATTGAAGTCCGGTAATCACATCTTTGTATTTACCATATCCATATTCGGGGAAGAAATCGGTTTTCAATACATTGAAACCTGTAGTAACAACTACCGCACCAACCTCTACCGTCATCATTTCGTCAGGTTTATCATATTCAATAGCCCCTGTCGGACAGAACTTAGAACATATCTTACATTTACCTTTTTGATAATAGGTGCAATGCTCTCTATCTATGACTGGTTTATTTGGAACAGCCTGTGGAAATGGTACATATATGGCAGTACGTGTACCCAGTCCTTCATTAAATTCACTAGGAATCTTCTTATTAGGACATTTCGTAGTACATAGTCCGCAGCCCGTACATTTAGAATAATCCACACTCTTTGCCTTCAAGCGTATAGTAGCTTTGAAATTGCCTACAAAGCCTTCTAGCTTCGCAAGTTCGGCATAAGTATAGAGTGTGATATTAGGATGTTGAGCCACTTCAACCATTCGTGGAGTAAGAATACATTGAGAGCAGTCGAGTGTAGGGAATGTTTCCGAAAGCTGCGACATGTGTCCACCGATAGATGGACTCTTCTCAATCATAATGACCTTCTGTCCACAATTGGCTATATCCAATGCAGTCTGAATACCTGCAATACCACCACCAATAACCAAAGCACACTTTGTAACAGGTACCTTAATGGTATTAAGAGGTTTATTACGCTGAACTTTAGATACCAAACCGGTGACGATTTCAATAGCTTTCTGCGTTGTAGCATCACATTTTTCATGTACCCAAGATACATGCTCTCTCAGATTGGCTATTTCGCACATATAAGGATTCAAGCCAGCTTCCGAACAAGTTTTACGGAAAGTGGCTTCGTGCATTCTTGGCGAACAAGAACCTACCACAACACCATCCAGCTGATGTTCTTTGATAGCATTCTTTATTAATGTCTGTCCCGGATCGGAACACATATATTTATAGTCGGTTGCAAATTCTACACCTTCCAATTTACCAGCTTCCTGCGCTACACGTTCGCAATCTACCGTTGCGCTGATGTTCTCACCGCAGTGACAAATAAAAACTCCTATTCTTGACATATTATTTATCTATTTTAAAGTGTAGTTACATTAACGAAATGACGTTGCAAACCAAGTTTGGCAGCATCTATACCGATAGCCAAGCCAATAGCCTGGGTAAGATAGATAACAGGTATAGCAACATCTTTTTTCAGATACTTATTGATATCGGGACGACGCATATCCAGATTAGAATGACACATCGGACAAGCTACAATAATTGCTTTTGCACCACGATCGGCAGCATCTTGAACAATATTACCTGACAGTTTGGCTACCAAGTCAGTGCGAGAAACCGAAAGACCGGCACCACAACATTCTGTTTTGAATCCCCATTCTATCGGATTCGAACCAATCATCTTCATCAGCTCATCCATTGTCGTCGGGTCTTCTACCCTATCAAAGTTCAGCACTTTGTGAGGGCGCACCAACAAACAGCCATAATAGCAAGCTACATCATAAGCGTAGGGCTTCACTACTTTCTCGGCAAGTTTATCCTTAATATATAGATTAATGAACTGAACCACGTTCAGTATCTTCACTGTTCCTTCGTATGGCATGCCTATAGCATCAACAAT
Source organism: Bacteroidaceae bacterium (assembly GCA_036846645.1). GTDB lineage: Bacteria > Bacteroidota > Bacteroidia > Bacteroidales > Bacteroidaceae > JAAYUD01. Next base: position 8,377 of record DAIUBN010000073.1, read on the forward strand.
TTTCTTTTTCAAGTCATCATTCTGCGACAATTCATACTGCGTCATCGTCAGTCTATTGAAGCAAGATGCACAAGGGACAACAATTTCTTTCATTCCTTGTTTCTCGGCGAGAGCCAGAACACGTGCAGGAAGAGCGAGCGACAGTTCTTTATTGACAGAATGAGCAGCAGTAGCACCACAACAATTCCAGTCTTCTATATCTACCAACTCAATATCAAAAGCGGGTGCAATAGCTTTGACCGACTCGTTATACTCACGAGAGGTACCTTTTAGCGAGCAACCCGGATAAAATCCTAATTTCATACGGCAGAGATTTATTTATCGTTTTTAATCGTTTTATTGAAAATGCGAGTCATTTCTTTCTTTTGCTTAATGGTCTCGGGCCAGAATTTCAGCTTGCCCTTAACAATCATAGCCGGCACGAGTTTCACATCTTGCCAGAGGCGCATTGTACGCAGTTTGAATTCGGCAATAAGATTTATTTCATTCAGCTTACCGGTTGCACGTACGCTACCCAAAAAAGATTTATGAAAAGAAAGAATAGGTTTAGCATCTGGCGATACTAATCCTTTTTTCATCGACTCGGCTCTAAGATAGTCCATTACCTTTGGAATATCTACTTCTTTAGGACATCTGCCGATACAGTTTTCACAATTCAGGCAAAGCCAGATAGAGTTAGATTTCAACACCTTTGTGTAATTTTCTTCCTTATTTGTCTGCAACAGTCGCATGACATACGACGAAGGATATTCCATATCGTCGGCAAGCACACACCCGGCCGAACATTTGCCACACTGGTAGCATAAGTCGACATCAACTCCTGTAGCATTTTTAATACGGGAAGTAACAGTATGATTCGTTGTCATATTTTAAAAAAATAGATTATAGATTTCACAGTACAAAATACTAATAAGCTTTGTAAGACCGGTTATTTAATCGTGGTTTTCAAAAGCTTTGCAAATATAAGTCTTTTAATTAGAATAAATAAAAAGAATGCGTAAATAAATCTACCTAACCTTGAGTATTGCCAAGTATAGATAGCATATTTATGAAAGAATAGTTTTAATTTCTTCAAATCCCTGCTCTGATTGCAAAGTAGTATCCATTAGCTATCAATATTATTGATAACTCACATTATAATATCAGTTGTAAGGATAGTACATCTAATAGAGAAATACAAATAATTTGATTCTAAGACAGAAGTTACATTTATTTTTACTACATTCGCTTTAAAAAAGGAGACAAAGATTACTAAAATATATTATTATGAGAAAATTTATTGTTCTATTTTTACTTACACTGTTCAATCTCAATACTACATTTGGACAAGGTACAGGAAACACACTCAGCGCCACACAAAAAGCGTTTATCTTATCACGTTTCTGTACCGAAGTGAAGTATAATTTCGTGTATTACGACAAGCTGAAATTAGATTGGGATAGTCTATGCATGGCCACTCTTCCTCAGTTGACACAGACCACTAGTGATGAAGACTTCGTCAATGGTTTGAAACATTTATGCAGCCAGCTTCACGATGCTCATACTTACGTGTTTCCATTCAACAATCCTTCTAATAGTAAAGATTGGTTTCGTCCTTTCCCAATGAAGACTAAGCGGGTTGGTAATCAAGTTTTTGTGACCGACGTTTACAATACTGATTTCAAAGAAAGAGGTCTTTGCACCGGCTGCGAGATATTAGAAATAGATGGAGAGAAAGTACTCGATTATGCCAAAAATCATATCCAACCTTACACTTCTTATTCTACCAGCCAATGGTATGATTATGCTCCTTTCAGAGAATATGAATTGACAACAGAGAAAGGCTCCAAAGTCTCTACCATCCTATTTCGTAATATCAAAGGAAAAACTTTCTCCATTACTAGCAGCAGAAATATCAAATGGGATATATCCAACAAAACTTTGGCATTAGGTTACAAAGTGATTGGCAATAACATCGGATTGCTGACTATACGCAGTTTTCAACGTGGTGAATTTACAACCGCTCAATTTGATTCTATCTACAATCAGCTATACAGCACCAATGCACTCATTATTGATATAAGAGACAACGGAGGAGGTAATTCTGGATATGCCGACTACGTCATCAGCCATTTTTCTAATCAACCCATCGCTATGGGGAATTGGAGGAGTCCTATGTACATTGCCTCCCATGCTTCTTGGCATTTTGCGAAAGAATGGTATTTGCAGTCGGGCGACAAGTTAGATCCTTTTGACAAAGGTAAGATCTATAACAAACCAGTTGTTCTGTTAGTCAATGCTGGGACTTTCTCATCTGCCGAAGATTTTTGTGTGGCCTACAAAAGTGCACATTGTGGTAAGATTATCGGTTCGAAGACAGGAGGTAGTACGGGCAATCCCATTTCTATCGATTTAGGTTACGGCATTGACTGTCGTATCTGCACTAGGCAAGAGTGGGATGCCGAAGGTAATGAATTTGTTGGAATAGGTATTAAGCCCGATATTGAAGTCATGGAAAACTCTGATATGTTTCTTAAAAATAAGGACAAGCTCATAGAAGTGGCTCTGAAAGAACTGAGTATGACAAGATAACTACCTCTCTAAATAAACTTCCCCCGCTCTCACGAGCGAGGGAATCTACTACTTGTGTTTTCCTTAAATCTAATATTTTAAGTTTAATCCGCTTGATTAAACATTATTGCAAAGTTAAGCCAATATGAAGACCCAAACCAAATAATTGGTCGAATAAATAAATCTTATTTTTCAAGCCCATCCAATCAACTTACAAAATAGAATTAAACTCGTACTATATCTTAGAAATCATTAGTAATCAATAAGATTTCAGGAGAATTTGTAATCTAGAGACAATAAAAAAGGGACTATTATATGTCATTAATAAATCATCAATACATTTCTTCAGAATCATCAAGATATTTATCATAAAACGCCTTTATCTTCCGAATGAAAGGATAAGACGTTTTTGGTATAATATAAGTATCATTTCTAAAAACAAATTCTATTGAATATGATGGCGTTAAATCGAGAACATACGGAACAGATTCTCTTATCTATTTAATCAAAGTTAGATTTTCATTAAATATAGTAATCTCAAAATATAATAATCGGTCAAGAAATGAAGACGCATCAATACCAATAAAAAGAAGCATTAACTAAAGAACGGGAGTTCTAATTGAACAGAAGTCGTACGATTGCGCATCGTCACTTCTTCGGCCAAGGCTTTAAACTTTTCGTCATATCGATACAGATAGCCATCACGGAAGGACATGTTGGTGCACATACGCTCTATCTCGTTGGCAGCACGAAATACTTCTTCCATACTAGCCGCAGGTATCTCGGTAGATTTATCATCGATATACTTTTCTAAATAAGCTATTTTATTGTCCGACTTGATATTCAACCTTTCGCATACCAGCCAGGTCACTGTGTCGGCTTCGAAAGATTTAATGGTATCATCCAATTTGGAACGATCGCCCAATTCGGCCAAAAAATCATTGTGCGAATGGCGACAAAAGAAATGTGCCAGTTCGCCACAAAGAGCAACAAAATTGACGGTATCTTTCTCTTCTTTAGGTAGTTCGATATTGATAAGAGTGCGAGAGACATAGTCGCAACGCTTCCTTTTATTGAGTTGCACAATAATTGCTTTAGCATCTGTAGAGTCGAAATTATCGGTTTCTTCAGAAGTATGCAAAGCTATACCATATTTACTAAGATTGGACAGCATCAGGCTATAAAGCACCTGAGGTGGATCTAGTTCTTCTTTACTCAAGCGAGACAACTCTTTTGTGAAGTTTTTATCGGAGAAATGCACCTCGGAAGCAGGTTCGGTATCTTTTACTTCGTATACAAACTGAATGGGTTTGAATGGTACAAAGACAAAGAGTGGACGAGCATTTACCTTAGGGCGCCTGCCATATTTAACTTCCCAATCTTCGGCAGGAAGCATGTATTTAGCAGTAGACTTCTGCAAGAAAAGTAGAAAAGCATTAAACGGTACAAAATTTTGATGATGAGCACAATAACGAAGCATCTTTTTGAAATGCTCAATATCTCTAAACGACCCGACCGACCGATATAAAGAATCTATCTGACTGATCACTTCCTTCTGTTTTGCCTTGTCTTGTTCCATTGCACCGATTTAACATGATTTATATGGGAACAAAGATAGCACATGATGACCGCAAAACAAAATAAATAAGGTACGAAATTTATTTAATTTGCTCCTCTCGAAAGATATATTTCAGGCTCCTCCTAACGAATTGGAAATAATGACGAGAAAAACGATAGCAGTAATAGAAACATACAGCCAATCTTTTTCGCGTGCAAAATCGATAAGTGACAAGAGAATACGTATGATAGGCGTAAGCATCAAAACAAGAACGCCAAGTTGAATCCAGTTTTTCGCCTCAAAGTGCAAGAGTCCGCCGAATATACCCGAAAGTGATGTGAGTGAAGAGGGCTCTCCATGAAAAACGCGATAGTCGGGCATCGGTTCCATACCATGACGAATAAGATAATACAGTCCGCTGACAAGAGCAATGGTGCAAGCAGTCATCACCCCCACCCTGAGTGTTGTTCCGATGAGCTGCTGCATATTATTTTTTTGTTGTAACGTTTCCATCTTTCAATTAAAATTTACCGGTTATACCATCATAAATCATATTGATAGCCACTAAAACTATGGCACAAGCAAATATCTGACGAAGCACTTTCACATTAAGTCGTTTCAGTAATCGGGCACCCGTTAACGCACCAACTAGCACGCCCACCATAATTGGGAAAGCAATACCTGGCTCAATATATCCACGCTGAATATAGACAACTGCTGAAGCTACTGCTGTAACACCAATCATAAAGTTGCTCGTCGTAGTACTTACTTTAAAAGGCACCTTCATTGCAGCATCCATAGCAAGCACTTTAAGCACGCCACTACCGATACCCAACAAGCCCGACAGCACACCGGCACTGAGCATAATGGAAAAACCACCACAAACATGAGTGAGCTGATAACTTTTAACACCTTCTTTAGTAGGATAGGTACCATACAATTTTAATTTGCGCGCCAGATTGCTACCAACGACACCCGAATGGTCGGCACTACGACGTTGCTGCATCAGTGCAGTGAACATCAGCACA
>DAIUBN010000074.1:0-13494 GCA_036846645.1 Bacteroidaceae bacterium
CGGCTTTCGGTTCAGATAAGAAATATGCTCCTTTCTGGAGTGCCGGTATCGGTTGGAACTTGCACAGAGAGAAGTTCTTAGAGAACAATAAAATCATCAGCCTTCTAAGATTGAAAGCATCATACGGTGAGACGGGTTCTATGAACGTATCTGCTACTGGTGCCAAGACTACTTATCAATATTCTACCGACAACAAATATATGGTATGGAATGGTGCCAACCTGCTAGGCTTGGGTAATACAAACCTTACTTGGCAGAAGACTAAAGAAACCAACCTCGGACTCGAATTCGGCTTATTCAATAGTAGAGTGAAAGGTACTTTCGATTGGTACAAGAAGAAAACATCAAACTTGCTTTCTTACATGGATCTTCCCCTATCTATGGGTTTCTCCAATTATCTTGCCAACGTAGGAGAAGTAGAGAACAGAGGTTTCGAAACATCATTGAATGTCTACCTCATCCGTGATATAAAGAAGAATCTCTTCTGGACCATCGGCGGACAGCTCACTTACAACCGAAACAGAATCACCAAATTATCTGACGCTATCAAAGCACAGAATGAAGCCTACCTCAAAGAAGATGTAGACGTGAGCAACCTGTTCTACGAAGGACGTCCACAAAATGGTATCTATGCTGTTCAATCTTTGGGTATCGACCCAAGTACCGGAGAAGAGTTGTTCCTCTCACGCGACGGCAAAGTAACCGACACATGGAAGGCCTCCGATAAAGTATATCAAGGCTCGTCAGATCCTTCTTATCGTGGTATTGCCAACACCATGTTGCAATGGAAAGGCCTCACACTCAACCTCTCTTTCAGTTACTACTGGGGAGGCAAGAGATACAACTCTACCTTGCTCAACAGAGTCGAAGTGAGCCGTGATGAAATCCGCGCAAGAAACGTAGATGAAAGAGTACTGACAGCACGTTGGACTAAACCAGGTGATATCGTATTCTTCAAGAAAATATCTGATATAGCAACCCGTGCTTCTTCACGCTTTGTGATGGACGACAATGTATTGGAATTACAATCAGTTAGTTTGGAATACAAATGGCAAAATCCATGGCTCAAGAAATATGCACGTATACAAACACTCACTTTCGGTCTGAATATGTCAGACTTATGGCACACAGGTTCTATCAAGATGGAACGTGGTACAAGTTATCCATACGCCCGCAGTCTACAGGGCACTGTAAAGTTCTTATTCTAAATAAAACCCGATAATAATTAGAACAATGAAAAAATATTCATATATATTATTTTTAATCTTTGCCAGCATGACGATATCATCGTGCAGCGACTGGCTGAATGTGAAGCCCGATACTCAAGTAGAGGAAGACGATATGTTCAAAAGCTATCAGGGCTATCGCAGTGCACTTACCGGCTGTTACATGGCATTGGCAAGCACCAATATTTATGGAGAAAAGCTGACAATGACCAATATTGAGTCGCTAGCCGACTTATGGTATATGACAGATGGGTCATATCATCCAGATGACTATAATTTGATGAACCACAATTATACTCAAGACGATGCCAAGAGCGCTATCAAATCTATCTATAGCGACTTGTTCAATGTTATCGTTCAAGCTAATATGATTATTAAACATATAGACAAGAGCACCGTATTCGAAAGCGAAGCCAAACGCAAAGTGATTGAAGGCGAAGCCTACGCACTGCGTGCCGTATGCCAGATGGATGTACTCCGTCTGTTTGGCCAAATGCCACAAAATGCAACCAAACAGGTGTCACTTCCCTACTCAGAGTCGAGTTCTATTAACGATATGCCTGCCTACTATGCTTACAACGACTATGTGAAGAAACTCCAAGCAGACTTCGATATGGCGCTATCATTATTGAAAGATAATGATCCTATTTTCAATAGTTCGTTCTATGACCTTAGCTATCCGAGCAGTACTACCGATGATACCTATACATACTATCGTCAATTCCGTCTCAACTATTGGGCTGTAATGGGTATGCAAGCTCGCTTGGCCCTCTACTTAGGCGATACTACCAAAGCTCACGATTTGGCCATGTCTATTATCAATGCTAAAGGCAGCGATGGCAATGCCGTGAGGACTCTGAGCGGTGTTTCCGATCTTACGGCAGGTTTCTACAATCTACCTTCCGAATGTTTATTTTCATTGAGCAAATACAATATTCTTAGCTACACTTCTAGTTATTTTCTCGGCAATGGTACTTCGAATGAAAGTTTGAACAAACATTACTGCATCAGTAACAATATGTTCACCAATATTTTCCAAGGCACAAATATATCTTCTAACAACCGTTATCTGTATGTTTGGAACAATCAGGCCAAGACATCGACAGGTGTACAATATCCTACAATTACGAAGTATTACTACACCACAACAACTTCTTCATCATCAACATCGAATGCGATGCTCAAAAATCAGGTGATACCGATGTTGAGAATGTCCGAGATCTATCTTATCGCATTGGAAACAACAACCGATCTGACAGAAGCCAATTCGCTATATAAAACTTATATGGAGTCGCAGAATGAGTTGATAACAGCTGACAAATTCGCTTCACTCGACGAAGTGAAAACAATTATCACGAGTCTATACCTCCGTGAGTTCTACGGTGAAGGAATAATGTTCTACACTCACAAACGTATGGGAACTAACTCCCTCCAGAAGAATTATTCGGAAAAGGAAGAAATGAGCGAAAGCCAATACATTATTCCACTTCCTGATACAGAATATGATCCTGCAAATCTTAAATAATAGAAGAAATGAAACATTTATATAGATTATTCATATTGAGCTGTCTCGCAGTATTTGTTTCGAGCTGCGAAAAAGACTTGCCGACATACAACTATCAGCAAAATATGCTGAATTTTACTAGAGCGTTAGCAGATTCCGTTCAATACCATTCGTTCATCTACAGTAAGGGCTCTACTATCGATACCGTATGGGTTAGAGTTTCCACACTAGGATTTGTAACAGATGCAGACCGTCCATTGGAACTTCAACAAATACTTACCGGTACCAACGATGCACAAGCAGGCGTTCACTACGTTTCTTTCGATGATGCTGGTCTGAAGAAGCTATACTACATACCAGCTAAAGCTACAAGTACCAGAATTCCTATTGTACTGCTGAAAGATGCATCTTTAACTACCCAGACTTATAATCTGGCATTTACATTCAAGACAAACGAATATTTTACTGCCGGCTACGAGAATTATAGTAAAATTACAATCACCATTTCTAACATGCTTGGCAAACCAAAGTATTGGAATACCTATTGTAATTACTACTTCGGAAAATATGGTGTTGTCAGACATCAGTTTATGATTGATTCTTCTGGCTATAAGTGGGATGACGATTTTCTATCCAAAGTATTGCATACCAACGATAGATGGAATATAGATCAGGGTTATATGGCTTACTTTGCTACTTTCTTTAAGAAGAAACTGACAGAGCTCAATGCCACCAGAGCAGCTCAAGGATTAGGTAAACTGGCAGAAGCGGATGGTACGATTATCACTTTTAGTTATGCAGATTAAATATTTTGAAATGATGAAAAAGTTATTATATATTCTACCCATAAGTCTCATTGCACTTTTGGGTTCCTGTGTGCACGATAGCGGCAGCACAGCTTCAAACGACGTAAATGACATCACCATATCGAATATGAATACCAAGTATTCTATCGTTTCATACGCCGGCAACAAATTGGATATTCAACCTTCCGTAGCAACCGGTTACACAGATATGGACTATCGCTGGTACATTATTAATAAGGGAAAAGAAGGAAAGTCGTCTTTTAACTCCGGTACGACCTACGATATGGATTCTATAGCCAACACAAAAGATTTATCATACGAAGTGAATCTTCCCGAAGGGCAATATGAAATTGTCTTTAAGGCTTTTTCTAAATCTACCAATTATAGTATGTACAAGACAGCGAATGTAGAGATCACAACTCAGTTTTCTAAGGGTTTCTATATTCTGAAAGAAAATGCTGCAGGCAATACCGAACTAGATATGTATACACCCGACGGAGCATTAATGAGCGACCTCTTGGCAAAGACACAAGGTTCGGCTATGAATGGCGTTCCTCGCTCTATCGGAATGTGCTATAACGAATCTTATATGGAAGGTACAGAAAAAGATTATTCCAACTGCATGTGCATAACAACAGAGAACAATGACATCAAGTTCTTACGCATCGGCGATTTGAAATCTGTAATTGATAAAAGCAACTTATTGTTTGATAATGTTGATAACAGCGAACAATTTTATGGCGCTGTCAAGGGATTATTTATGATTCACTTACTCACCAGCACTGGTGTAAGAAGTGTGTATTCGGGCGATAATGGTTCTAGTACAGGTAAGTTTGGCAATGCTCTTGGAGGTGTATCTGCAAGCAAATATATCATAAGTAGTGCCTCTGCTTATGGTCTTAAATATTGGAGTGACTCAAATCATGGCATTTATGCTTGTGACTATAATGGAGGTATTACTCCCGTATCGGTAGCAACAGATGTCACTTATAAGGCACAAGGGCTTACCGGTTTTAGTTGCTTGGCATGTGGAGAGAGTAAGATTGGTTCTACCGAACGATTATATTTCCTTTTGAAAGAAGATGCCACCAATAAACGTTACTTCTATTTGTTGACAAGTTCTAAAGTTAAGGCAGTTACAATTTTAGACAGTAGCCTCAATATGGCTCAAGCCAATATTTTCAGCACCAACGGACGTACCGCTACAATAGCCTATTGCGTGAACAACAACAAGCTGTATAGCTACAACTACAATACAGGTGCCGAAGTAGAATTGCCATTCTCGGGTATTCCAGCCAGCGAGCAGATTACTTATATCAGCAATCAATATTGGACTGGTACCGACAATTTCGATTATTTTATTATCGGTACACAGACCGGCAATACATATAAGCTCTACTTCTACGAAATGGTAGGTGGACAGCCTAGTGGAGATCCTGTTAAGACTATTACAGGTACAGGCAAATTTAAGTCTATACGCTACGTCACTCCTCAATATGACGGATGGTCAGATGCTTTCGGTTATCCTTTTAACGACTAATAGAAATTTATTAGACTTAAAAAAATAAGAATGAAAAAATTCGTATTCCTTTCACTGATGATGTTCATTCCATTATCAATGATAGCTCAAAACAAGGGGGGGATGGTCTTCGAAAAGGGGACCTTCGCCCAGGCCTTGGCGAAAGCTAAACAAGAAAACAAAATGGTATTTGTGGACTGCTACACGCAGTGGTGTGGCCCTTGCCATTTTATGTCTATCAATATTATGCCTACCGACTCTGCAGGCAACTTCATGAACCCGAAGTTCGTCAATCTGAAGATGGATATGGAGCATGGCGAAGGTCCTGCACTACAAAAGGACTTCAAAGTAAGGGCCTACCCCACTTTTATCATCTTCAATGGTGATGGCAAAGAGTTAGGGCGTTGGGAAGGTATGTCGCCTACTTGCACTGACTTTTTAACCCGTGTATCTGCTGCTTCTAAAGGCGAGAAAGTAGTAGAGAAGACTCATGCTCAAGTCAGAGAAGAAGCTAGACCACAGGCCAAAGATACAATTATCGACGAAGGCAAGGGTGTTGTGTTCTTGAAGAGCTCAGAAGTGAAGTTCGAAGATATCTTAGCTAAGGCCAAGCAAGAGAACAAACGTATCTTGATTGACTTCTCAGCTACTTGGTGCCATGCTTGCAAGGATATGGAGAAGACTACGCTAAGAGATACTCGAGTAGGCAACTTGATGAATTATCAGTTCATCAACTATATGATTCTGGTTGATAAAGATTCTGTAGGCAACAAACTTGCCGACAAACACAACGTGAAAGCTCTTCCTACTTATCTTATTCTCAACCCCGATGGTACAGAATTCAACCGTATCATAGGTAGTGCTCCGGTCATCCAATTCTGCAACAAACTGACAAAAGCTATGATGGGCGAAGAAGATGAATATGTGAAGCAAACTCGCGAAATACAAGAAGCTATGGATAAGATGAAGCAAGAGCGTAAGGCTAAACTTACAGCCACTCCTGCCGCTACTCCGAAGACGTTGGTCAATTTCGAAAAGTCTCTCGACCTCAACAAGGCATTGAAAAAAGCTAAGAAAGAACATAAAAAAGTGTATCTGTTTGTCACCGACAACAACTGGAAAGCGCAGTATATGCCCAAATATATTTTCACTAACAAAGAAGCTGCCGACTTCTTGAACAAGCATTTTGTGAACCTTTATGTAGATGCCAACAGCAAAGCTGGTGATGCGCTTATGGAGAAACTGAGCATCGCAGATATGTTCCCTAACAACCTTATCGTCGACGAGAATGGCACTTCCAAAGGTCAGAGCCCTGGTCTATTAAGGTCTGCTAAGATTCTTATTGAGTCTCTCAGCAGCTTTTTAAAATAGTCTTAAAACAACACTTACAATGAAAACAAATTTCAAAGGTTTGCTCTTGACATTCGCTATCTCAGGTCTGTCATTAGCTGCCAGTGCGCAAACAGAAGAGGGTGTGGCGTTCAACGACAACACACCGATGAAAGACATCTATGCCAAGGCAAAGGCCGAGAACAAGATGATTCTCGTAGACTGCTACACGTCATGGTGCGGTCCATGCAAAATGATGGCGAAGCAAGAATTTCCTAAAAAAGAGATGGGCGACTTCTTCAATCCTAAGTATGTAGCCGTGAAGATTGATATGGAGAAAGGCGAAGGAGCTCAGTTGCTCAAACTGTGGGATGTCAACGCTTTCCCTACATTCTTGGTTCTCAATACCGAAGGCAAGGTATTGCTGCGACTGGTGGGTTACAGAAGTGCTGAGAAGTTCATGAAGGAAATTCAAGAGGGCTTGGACAAAGGTCCTTACGATGGACTCGACAAACAATATGCTGCAGGCGAAAGGAGTCCGGAGTTCATTCAGAAGTATCTCAAGAAACTACAGAGTTTGTATGCTACAGATACTTATCGTCAAGTATCAAACGACTTCTTGAAAGATAAAGTCGACAAGATTCTTACCGACAAGGCATACGCTGATTTATATTTGGAATATTCCGAAAAGAATCCCTACAGCGATTTGTTCATGCAACTATACAACAGAAGAGGTGAATTCAAAGTTGCCGATGATGCCAAGGCTTTCAACAAGGTGATGAATGAGACTTGGGCCAATTATCCTAATGAGAACAGAGACTTCTTCGATATCAAAGGTACAGGCCATGATATGAGTTTCACTCTCAAAGCTGACAAGCTCAATGAATACTATAATTATATGCAGAAGCAGGGACTCAAGGATATCAAAGATATCAAGGCAAAAATTCAGTTGAAGAACTGCTATTGCATGCCTTACCTATCTAAAGAGGAGCTCTTTGGCATTGCCAAGAGTTATTTCAAGAAGGGCAATATCAATGACGATCTATTCTATAATGCTTGCCATGAACTTTATAATAGTAATATATCAGATTCTAACAAGAAGACCGTAAAAGGTTGGATTGAGAAGAGAATCCAAGATTTAGCTTCTGAAAATGCTCGAGGCAACAATTACTTCAGCAAAAAATACAATGGAATTCTTAATCCTGAAGAGACAAAGTAGCTTCTAGAATTCTGAAGAACAATCAAACAGTGATAGTTGAATGCCAAACTTGGTGGGCAACTATCACTGTTTTTTTTCTTATTATTCTTTCATATTTTTCATCAAGACGTTTCTCTTGTTTCGTCAAGACGTTTCGGATGAAACATCAAGACGTTTTGGGAGAAAGATAAGGACGATTTTTCGTTAGTGTATGTATCAATGAATATGCTATTTCAACCCTGTTCGCACATCCCACCACATCTGTTTGCCCCAATAATAGTTGACTTCTGCGGCAGCTTCGGCACTACAGTTGACGGAATTGAGGTTGCGTTCTGAATCGGGATAGCCATAGCACATCGGTGGTGTGTTGTGACCAGAATAGAAACTATCGGGAGCAATAACATTGCCCGACGGATAGCCACTCATACGGAACAGCGACCATGCTTCCATGCTGTTTTTGAAAACCGATATCCACCATTGAGTGAATAACTGTTCTTGTGTGCCATCATACTTACCTTTGCCTTGAAGGTATGCGGTAGTAGCTGCATCAGATATACTATTCTCTGCCATTGATAGCTGCACCGCCTTATTGTAGGCTTCTTCTTGAGTCATCCCTACTTTCCAGCCTTTGCTTGCTGCATAAGAGATGGCGAAATAGGTTTCGCAACTGCGCAGCCAAGGAGAGAATCCGGTGAGTGAGGTAGTAGACATGAAACGTGTACCGATGCCCGAATAAAATGATATATTGGCATTTGCTTTCAAGCCATTCTGATAGCCTAAGTATTTCTCAGTAGTTTTCTGTGCTTCGGCAGTAGCATTAGTCCAATTGGCTGTAGGCTTGACGTAAACAGGTAGACGAGGATCGTCGGCCTGCTGAAGTGTCTCTACAATCAATTTGGATACACCAAAATCATTGGGACGAGCTTTAAAGATATAGGCGTAGGGCTCTACATATTCTGCATTCCATTGAAAGAACACATTATCGTTGTTGTCTTGTGCAATGGGGTATGAAGTAGTATTGCCAAGTATCTCTTCGAATGTAGACTTCGCATCTGTAGGGTCTATATTGGCTATGCGGGCTGCGATGCGTAAACGCAGCGAGTTTCCATACTTCTTCCAGCGTGTGATGTCTCCACCAAACAGAAGATCTTCCGCGCCTAGTGCACCTTTGGAGGCGTCAAGAGTTTCTACAGCCTTCTTCAAACGTTTCAACAAGTCGGGATAGATATAAGATTGTTTGTCGTATTTAGGTTTCACAACGTTAGAATCGAGTTTCAGTGCATCCGAATAGGGTATATTTCCCCATCTGTCGCTTATCACCTGATACATCTGGCATTGAAATATAGTTGCTACAGCCCACATATTACTGTTCTCGGCAGACATATCTATAATAGACTGAAGATTGCTCACCGTCAGGTAGCACACCTTCCACGAATTATTATTGTAAGCCTTGTCGAGCACATAAATTGTAGGGTTGCTATACATCCACATTGCAATCTGTCCCGAGAATCCGGCAGTTTCTTGAAGGTCGAATCTCCTATCGAACATATTTTCGGTAGAATATCTCAGACTGTAGGCAAGAATACTTGCCGCCTTCACATTATCTGCAGATGGACGATTGGGATCTGTATTCACTTCGTCAAAACTACTGGTACAACTACTTAGTGCAGCCAACATCACTGCTACAAGTGTCAATATCTTTTTTGTGTAAATCTTCATAATAGTGATGCTTTAGAAAGTTAAGTTTAATTTTAATCCGATGCTGCGTGTAGGGGGACAAGAAATAGGTTCCAAGCCAACGCTCTTGTTGTCAGACCCCATTGTTGATTCGGGATCTATTTTAAAATAATTTCTGCTTGACAGCCAAAGAATAGCTATATTGTTGCCCACCAAAGATAATCTAGCACTCTTCAAAAACTTCGTCTTATCAATTATCTCTTTCGGAAAAGTATACGTGAGGTGCATCTCTCTAAGTTTGAGATACGAGCCGTCGCAAATATCCAGTTCCTTATTGTTCTGATAGGAGTGAAACCAATCTTGAGCACTCACTGTTTTAGTATTGACAGTACCATCTTCGGTGACGCATGTCTGACCGGAAAGAACGTCTTTGCCCACAACGACACCCGTTTCGCGAATATTTGTTCCATCATTCTTCACAGCAGCCGTATAGTAAGCCTGTCCGCTGTAAGAACTAAACATTTGCGATGTCGATGCAAACACTCCACCTTTACGGTAATCAAGCAAGAAGCCGAAAGAGAAATTCTTGTAAGAAAGTTCATTGTTCCAGCCAGCCAACCAATCGGGAGCCACCGAACCCAACTTCTGTCCGTCTACAAGTATAGGCAATCCATTGGAACCTATAACAATTCTTCCCTGGCTGTCTCTTTTCATTCCAGCTCCATAGAGTGTGCCCCAAGTTTCTCCTACCTTGGCATAACAATAAAAATCCCAGAGAGAAGAAATGGTGTAGGTATCAAGTCCATCAGTCAAAGACACTACCTTGCTATTGTCCTTTGACCAATTGAGTGTAGATGTCCAATTGATACCCTTCTCGCTTTTCAGAATATTGGCTGTGATAGAAATCTCCAGACCCTTATTGTCTACCTTTCCGGCGTTGATAAGGCTATAGCTGAATCCCGTAGAGGCAGGTACTTCTACCGTCATGATTTGATCTTTGGTACTTTTCCGATAATAGGCAAAGTCCAAACGTATTCTATTTTTGAACAAAGAAGCCTCTAATCCCAATTCTCGAGTCTGGATATTCTCGGGTTTCAAATTTTCAAAAGGATGTGTTGTAGATTTGAAATATTGAACCACGCCGTTGATATTCGATACCTCTGGAGTAGAATAGTATAGTTTCGTCATATAAGCCGAAGTAGCATTACCTACATTGGCTAGATTGAACCTCACTTTGAGATAATTCAATATATCGCCTTTCAGAGATTTGAAAGTTTCGGTAGGAATCCAGCTCAAACTAAAAGATGGATAGAAGAAAGACTTCTTGATGGTAGAGCTCCAATCGTTGCGGGCACTAACTTCGGCATACAGCTGACCGGCATATCCCACATTGACGTTACCATACACCGAATTGGAACGAATGTGCGAATTGACCATATTAGTGTAGGGATTGCCTACCACATTAGCTATCGTATACAATCCAGGCACTGCCAAACCTTTAGCACTTGTAGCGCCTTGGGCCGTAAGTTCATATTTCTTATCCATATAGTTGGCACCTACCAAAGCATCCACCGAAAAGTCGCCAAATACCTTGTTGAAATAGCCTATCACATCAGCATTGAGCTCGTGATTGCTCTCTTCTGTCAATCGGAACCATCCATTGGGACATTGAGTAGAGTAAGCAATCTTTTGAAAAGTTTTGTTGCGATTGGAATCATAGCCAAGGCGTCCCTCGAGTTTGAACCATTCTATAGGATGTAGGAAGACAGAGGCTTTGCCCGTCAATCTATCGCGATCGAAAGAATTCGTAGTATTATAGGCCGTGAAATAAGGATTGTTGTGGAATGAGCTGATCCAATTATATCGATTGCCCAAAGCATCCTTTTCATTATAATGAGCCTTTAGATCTTTCATATCAACCTGGCGTCCAAACCAATTCAAAATAGCACTCAACGGATTGGAAAATGTATAACCACTTGATATCAGATTGTCGCTCTTAGTCTTATTGTACATCATAGAAAAATTGGCACTCAGCACCTTACTCACATTGAAAGACGCGCTCAGCGTAGCATTGTATTTGGTCTGATCGGTATTGGGCACCGTTCCTTTCTGATTGCGATAGCCCAAGGCAGCCCGATAACTACCTTTGTCGCTGACATTGCTCACTGCCAGATTGTGTGATTGCGAATAACCGGTCTGAAAGAAATCCCTCACATTATTGGGATGAGATATCCAGTCCGTAGCTTGACGAACACCATTCACAAGAGGAGAATTAAATTGAGGAATTTTGAGACCGCTATCCAATCGTGGTCCCCAACTCTCGTCCACACTGTCGTTGATACCGGCTCCCTTACCATTGACATAGCAAAAACCTGCTCCTACCTTACTCGAACCGGTATAATTACCAACAACAAAATCTTGGTATGATATACCCGCAGGAACCTTGCCCTGATCAGTATAGAGTTTATAATAATATTCGGAGCCATAATAACCTTGTCCATAGGTATTCTGATAACGTGCCAAATGAAATATATTGTCCACCGTGAAACTGCCATCGTACGAAACTGTCAGCTTACCTTTCTCCTTACCCCCTTTTTTGGTTGTAATCAGTATCACGCCATTACCGGCACGCATACCATAGAGAGCAGCCGAACCGCCCTTCAGCACCGAAATATTTTCAATGTCATCGGGATCTATATCATTGAGACTCGAACCCGTATCCACCCAACCTCTGGTATCGTCGCCAGAGAACTTACCACCCGACTCATTTTCTATCGGCACACCATCTACTATAACTAGCGGATTATTGCTGTTGAAAGACGAATTGCCACGAATAATAATGCGCTGCGAAGATCCCACAGCCCCACCAGCCTGCGATATCTGCACGCCCGAGACTTTACCTTGCAACGCATTTGCAACATTGAGCTCGGAAGTCTGAGTCAAGGCATCGCCTTTCACATCTTGCACAGCATATCCCAACGACTTTTTCTCTTTGCTGATACCTAAAGCAGTGACAACCACTTCGTTGAGCACACGAGCTTCGTCTTTAAGAATAACCTTCATATTAGATGAAATATCGGCAACGACAGTAATCTTTCCGATATATGATATCGACAGTTGTTTAGCTCCATCGGGAACACTCTTTATCAAGAATTTCCCGTCGACATCAGTCACCACACCCACTTGAGTTCCTACTATCTTCACCGAGGCACCTATGACAGGCAGATTATCTTCGGCAGATATTACTACACCTTCAGCTTTGTTTTGAGCAACTGCACTCAGTATAAACATAATCTCAAACAAAGCCGCTAATACGATTTTAGTCTTCATCATTGTATATCCTGTTACTAGTTCTAAAAAACTCACTTATTATCCTAAATCTTTTAATAAGATGTAAAGTTATACAAATAATAGAATTAAACAAATAAATCTTTGACTTTTATAAATTTATATAATTCTATGGGATGAGTGAAAAATTATACTAAAGACAAATTGAAAGTAATAGATAAGTATTGAAAAGAAATCATATATTTGCTCCATACTTAATAATATATAAGCAATGGACATAAACGAAATAACCAAAGAACTCCAAAAGTATATTGACGAGTTACAAGTTAAAGATATAACTCCTACAATTGACCAAATGAACAACCATTTAGGAAAAATCGTAGATACTGAGAATTCTAATTCCATTGAGGATTTTTCTGGTATATCTCCAATACAAATGCAATCAATGTTGTATACTCCTTTTGAGAATGACTGCTGTGTTCTGATAAATGAGCTATCCGAGAATGATTTGCCTAAATCTTCTATTTTACGTCAAGCAAAACATCTACTATCTTTGCTTACAGAGCATGAGATAAAGTTGACTAAAGTAGGCAATATACCTCCTAAGATTGTTAAAGAGCTGTATAGTATTGGCATACCAGAACATTTCATTGAAACAGGAGTTTTTAATCTCAATAAAGAAACAGACTCTGAAGTTGTTCAATTCTTACGATTTGCTCTTAGAGACTGCGGCTTCATTAAAGTCCGTCTGGGAAAGATATCGCTCACTAAAGTTGGTACAAAAGCACTTGCAGACCTCAATAAATTGAATCATGCTATCTTAAAATATGCGATGACCTCTTACAACGCTGCATATTTTGATACATACGATAATGAAAACATTGGTAACATTGGAAGAGTTTTCAGTTTATGGCTACTTCATCATTATGGCAATGACTGGCATGAAC
>DAIUBN010000075.1:0-13451 GCA_036846645.1 Bacteroidaceae bacterium
TGTGTCGCCTACTTTCAAATCTGGATTGTAACGGAATTCATTCAATGGAATAACGCCGTCTGATTTGTAACCGATGTTAACAACGACTTCGCGTTTGTTCATTGCGATTACTGTTCCGTCAACAACTTCACTGTCGTTGAGTTTGTTGAGAGTTGAGTCGTAAGACTTCTCTTGGTCTTCTTGACTCTGATCCGATTGGACCTTTCCTTTTTCGTACTCTTCCCAGTTGAAATCTTCAAGAGGGGCAATGTTCTTTAAATTCTCCATTAAAATTAATAATTGTTTTTAATTAATTAGTTAGACATTATATTAAAATCGGGTGCAAAGGTACGAGTTATTTATTTACCACCCAAAGAATTATTCAATTTTCTTATCAGTTCTTGAGATAATAATTCACTGTAGTAACTACTCTTACTTCTTTGATATACGGCGTGTTGGCATCTCTGTCGTCGATAGAAAATTGACCTTGCGATGCACTTTGAATCTTTCCGATTTTACTACCAGAGTCGTCGGCAAATTTGTCGGCTACGGCTCTTGCATTTTTGGTAGCTTCTTCTATCATCTTAGGTTTCAGTACATTCAGATCGGTGAATGAGTAAACAGGGTTGTACTGATAGTCGCTACCTCCAGATACGGCGATACCTTGTTTCAGTAGTTCGAGCTGTTGTGACATGATCTGACGTATCTTCTGAACATCTTTGCTGGTCACAGTGATAATAGAAGTGACATTGTATCTATAGCGAGATTGATTGGAATTGTATTCGCTGGCTTGCATATCAATTACTTTTGGCGATGATACATCAATCTCTGCAGAGTTCACTCCTTTGGCTTTCAAGAAGTTGACGATTGTTTTGTTTTTGTTCTGTATATTATTGTATAGAGCAACGAGGTCGTCGCCAACGTCTTTGTAGACTAGTGGCCAAACCACTTTATTGGCCATCACTTCTTTTTCGGCAAGTCCTTTTACACTTACAAAACGATCTTTAAAAGCAATGTTGTCTATACCATTTTTTAGGAATATGCCTAGCAATACTATTCCTACGGTAAGTATTACCGCTTCAATTTTTAAATTTTTCATATCAATAGTCTTTTTAGTAGATGGAACATGAATTACAAAGATAAGGATATATATTTAGATTCGATGTTATTAATCGAATAATTCGAAAGTGAATTTGACACCTTGTTCCATGAATTTTGATTTTTTGAATGCAGCAAAAGCACGCAGACTGAAGTAATGAGTGCTGATACCATATCCTACTTCATAGTAGGGCTTTAGCTTTGGTGTTATCAGAAAGTTGAAATATAACTTCTCTTGCAAGACGTTGCGCATTATTTTTAATAACCTCGGGAAAAGAATGAATGGCGATTGATAGGTAGCGTGAATTTGGAAATACTTGTTTGAATCATTATAATAATCGGCATTCAGCAGTTGGAATGATGTGCTGCTTTCGTTATTCCACTGTTCGGGGAGATTGTTTCGAGTGAAGTTGAGGAAGTCAATGAAATATAAGCTGTGATTATTGGTATATAGTCCGGTACCGATGCGGTAAAATAAGGTACGCATCAATCCGAATTCGAGAGTCTGGTGCATATCCACTTCCCAGCGTTCGTATTCGCTTGAGCTTTTCAAGAAACCTTTGATACCTCTCTCCCAATCTACACTGAATGTAGGGTAGTACGACTTATAGTTCACTTTGCGTCGGCCTCTCATAAAATAATATTGCCCGGGGGTCCATTCAAGTCTGAGACGTGGCGCCCAGTTGTTGAAGCTAATTTTATCTTTACTAGGATCGATAGCTCCTTCTATATTGGTCTTTGGCAGTTTCGCAGTACGTCGGTGCGCGCTCAAACCTACATTGAGTTGCAAGCCATTGACAATATCAATGCTGTGATATAGTTCCATGAAATAGTCTTTGAAGACATACGATGTCAATGGATAGGAGCCAGGCTTGCCTATAATATCAGAAAACAGCTCTGCACCATATATCATATTGCCATTTCCGGCATCGATATGAAAAGAGCCTCTCTTTGATGGATAATAGTTGTATTCGCTATAAACAGTCCAATATAATTTTTTCTCTTTAAAGTTATAACCAAAACTAGGAGCTATACGCAGCAGTTTATCGCCCTTAAACAAACAATTGTATTTAAAGTCCTGCTTATAAGCGAAGCCTCCGCCTTTGCTATAACTCATCATAAATGGATTTAATAGAGGGGAACAGCGTATGTTGCCGGCATTATTGAAATTGATATTATAGTTATCAAGAATCATATCTCCGACATCACCCCAGAATATCTTTGCCTTTGATTCTGGTTTTATTGTTGTGCCGATTTCGCGAGTCAATGAGTCGTGTTGGTCATATATAACGTGGTCCAGACTGTCGAGTTCGACAGGGCGTATGCCATCAAACTTCTTCCTATCAAAAGAATATGCTGTAGTGTCGGCACTGAGCGTGAAAGATTCCGTCAGGTCATATTTACTTTTTACTCTGCCTGGGCGGATGTACCCATTCATTGTTATGCCATGATAACTCACGCAACTCAAATAATTGGCTCTAACTTTATTTCCAAAGAAACTGACTTTGATATCCGCATTATATTTTACGGGTAGCAGTTCGGCCGCACTTCCTACAGCACCATATTCAATATCCATTTTGAAATGAACAAGATGCGAGAAGCCTGCAAAGGAGAATTGTCTGATAGTCCAATTGCCGTCGCTTATCACCATAGAGCCTTTCACCAATTGGTCACTATTGAGTTTGGGCTTGAAAGATATCTTATATTCCAAATATCCATCTTTCTTACCAACCGAATCAAGCTCATAGTAATAATATTTTTTACCTTCTTTTGTGAGAGGAGAGACGAGTCGTTCATAAAGCAGCGAACTAGAGTAGATATTGACATGGAAAAACTCTATTAAGCCATCTTTCAGACTGCTTCCGCTTGGTATGGTCCCTATCCTGGCTTTATTCTTCTGATCGTAGATATCGGGATAAGTATAATGGACAGATGCATTCATTTCTGAGATGAATTGACGTTCACCGTTCTTGATGTGGAACATAAAAGGCAAATATCTGAAGAATATACTTTTTTTGTCGATATTCAGTCTCTCTTTGATGTAATAGTCAGAATGATATTCTTTGATAAATTCAGAATAAGTAGGTACTATCTTCACTATTTTATCAATAATAGAATCTACATCATAGGTTTTGTCTATATATACTATATTATTTGTAGATGCCCAGCTATTGATAGTCAATAATGAAAGTACTATATATATTATGGTATATTTAATTTTCAAACTGTAATATTCTGAGTTATGTTTGGAACAAATATACAAAGAAAATTATAAAAAATCTATTACTTATCGCTGCTTCATTCAATTTTCATTGATTTTGATATTAATTTTCTTACATTATCTTATTTAAAAATATTGAAAACCTAATTACAACCATTCAAATGTGTTCGTTTTGTTTGATGAGGTGTTACTAATCTTTGTTTTTCGTCGTAAAAACTTTGTATCTCGATATAAAATAAAAATTCGTCTTAATTATTTTGTTCAGCTCTCGATTTGTATTACCTTTGCTCCCGCATTGGCTTGCGAACTTTGTTTTAAAGGGAGCAATTAAAAGGGAATCAGGTGAGAATCCTGTACAGTCCCGCTGCTGTATGTTCCGTGTTGTAGCAGACAACATCAATTTGCCACTGGGGTAGAACCTGGGAAGGCGTTTGCTATTGGAACGAGTCAGAAAACCTACCATGCATTCTTTAGTTTCACAGCTTTCGAAGGAAAAGCGTTGAACGTCTTTTAGACGGTTCCTATTGGAACCAGTTGTCTATTCATTTCAACCCCTTATCTAAGAAAGATGTAGGTTACCGATAAACACTGCCATGTTTATTGAATATTATCCGGGCGAAGTGATTCGGTCGGATAATTAAATTAAAAATGAATAATTTGTTTGTATGAGAACAGTTTTGTTATTCTTTGCAGCGTTATTACCCTGTCTGCTCTTTGCCCAAAAACAAAGAGGAGATACAGCTCGTATATATCATCTGCCAGGGGTAACCGTGACCGAAAAGTACCAGGTGAAAGATGTGAAATCGGCCGTTCCTACGCAAAGTTTCAATTATACCCAACTTAAACAACTCAATGCATTTCAACTGTCTGACGCAGTAAAGCATTTTGCAGGTGTCAATATCAAAGATTATGGTGGTATAGGCGGACTCAAAACGATATCTGTGCGCAGCTTGGGTGCAGAACATACTGCCGTTAGTTATGATGGAATTTCTGTTACTGATTTTCAGACAGGGCAAATTGATATAGGGCGTTTCTCTTTAGAGAATGTCGACAATATTTCTCTTTCCATCGGTCAGAACAATTCGATTTTTCAACCAGCCAGATTGTTTGCGTCGGCGAGTGTACTGAATATTTCGACATTGACACCGCAATTTTCTGATGGACGTTCTTTTAATGCTGCTGCTTCCTTCAAAACCGGTTCGTGGGGACTTGTCAATCCTAATCTACGCTTGGCTCAGAGATTAAGTTCTAAATGGGCTCTTACTGCTACTGGAGAGTGGATGTCTTCGGATGGTAAATATCCATTTACCCTATATTATACCAATCAGACTACCGATATGTCGTCTCACGAGCATCGTAATAATACTGAAGTACGTAATCTGCACATAGAGTCTGAACTCTTTGGCAATTTCAGTGATAAAGAACAGTTACGTTTCAAGGTTTATTATTATAATTCATCACGTGGTCTGCCTGGCGCCACTACCTATTATTATAATTATTCTGCTCAGCATTTATGGGATAAAAACATTTTTGTACAAGGTCATTATCAGCGAGAACTGGGACAGAGATGGGCAGTGCAAGCTTCTGGCAAGTGGAATTGGAGTTACCAGCACTATCTCGATCCTGCCTATAACAATACAGAAGGTAAGACAGAGAACAATTATTATCAGCAGGAGTATTATCTTTCTACATCTGTACTTTATCGTCTATTTGACAGTCTTTCATTCTCTTTTTCATCGGACGAAAGTGTCAACAGAATGAATGCCGATTTGTACGATTTCTCATATCCTCAGCGTTTCACATGGCTCACAGCTCTCGCGGCGAAGTATGTTGATGGGCAATTCACAGTATCTGCATCACTACTTTCTACTCTGACTGACGAACATGTACGTCATGGAGAACCGGGAGATAATTATCATCGGCTTTCGCCTTTTATCAGTTTGTCGTACAAACCTTTTGGTAAGCATGATTTACGTCTTCGCTTCTTTTATAAAAATATCTTCCGTTTGCCTACTTTTAATGATTTATATTATACATCTATCGGAAATACTGGATTAAGTCCCGAACGTACAAATCAGTTTAATGCAGGCATTACATATAGCAAGGAGAAATGGGGAATCCTATCGTATATTACAGCATCTGTTGATGCTTATTATAACAAGGTATCCGACAAAATCATTGCTATACCTACTAAGAATCTTTTTATATGGAGTATGACGAACTTGGGTAAGGTTGATATGAAAGGCTTGGATGTGAGTGGCTCTGTCGGCATCGAACCTTCGAGAGGCTGGCAAATCAATCTGTCGGGCAATTATTCATATCTTAAAGCTTTGGATGTGACAGATAGTAATAGTAAAACTTACAAACAACAGATAGCATATACACCACGTCTTACATCGTCTGCTCAATGTGCTGTTGTTTCACCATGGGCTACATTGAGCTATGCTTTTCTTCATTCGGGCAAGCGCTATATGTTGGGGCAGAATATTGCAGCCAATAGATTGAATGGCTATAGTGATAGTAGCATCTCTTTATCTAAATCTTTTAAGATAAAGGGAATGATACTTACAACTACTGCCGAGATGCTCAATTTGATGAACAAAAATTATGAAATAGTTAAAAACTTCCCGATGCCGGGACGTTCGTTTAGAATTCAGATAGGAGTGAAGCTATGAATAATATTCCAAAAATACTAGATAGCTTGCATCAGCATCTTAAGTCTCATAGGACCTATACTAAAGCGTGGGCTCTTTTGTGCCTATGTTGTGGCATTCTTTGCTCTTGTTCCGATATGTCTGATGTGGCTGTTGACAATGCTGTTACAGGCGTCACTTCTGATGGTGAAACGACCGCTATGTATGTCTTGAACGAGGGGCTTTTCAACCTTAACAATAGTTCGTTGGCGAAGTACTCTTTCAATGATGGGGCGTTATCTACTTCATATTTCAGTTCTATCAATAAACGTGGATTGGGTGATACTGCCAATGATATGCAGCTCTATGGTAGCAAACTTTATATTGTTGTCAATGTATCGAGCGATATAGAAGTCGTAGATTTTGCAACTGGTAAATCTCTTAAGCAGATTCCTGTAGTTGATGATAATGCTATTTCACGCCAACCTCGCTATATTGCTTTTGCCAAAGGATATGCTTATGTATGTTCTTTCGACGGTACCGTTGAAAAAATTGATACGTTGTCGCTCACTGTTGATGATGTTGTCAAAGTAGGGCGTAATCCTGATGGTATATGTACTGCCAATGGTAAATTATATGTATCCAATTCTGGTGGCTTGGACACTCAGGGTGTGGGAGTTGATAATACTGTTTCTGTCATCGATTTGGAATCATTCAAAGAGATTAAGAAGATCACTGTTGGTCCCAATCCAGGTAAAATTATTGCTAGCGAGAATGGCAATGTTTATGTTGTGACTCGTGGTAAAGATATCAGTACTGGCGATTATCATCTGGTATCAATAGACTCTACAACAGATGAAGTTGTTAAAATCTTCGATGAGAAAGTACTCAATTTTACATTATTAGGAGATATTGCCTACATCTATCAATATAATTATTCTACGTCTACTTCTTCCATTAAGATGTTCAATCTGAAGACAGGAACGACGGTACGTGATAATTTTATAACTGATGGAACAGTTGTGACTACTCCTTATGCCATATCTGTCAATCCCTATTCTGGAAATGTTTATATTGCTGATGCATACAATTACGAAACGAATGGAGATGTGCTCTGTTTCGATGTCCAAGGTACTTTGCAGTTCAGAATAAAGAATATAGGACTCAATCCTAATACTATTATATTTACCAATCAGGTTACCGCTGGTGCAGGCTCTGGTACTTCATCTTTCGATGCTTCATACGCCGATACTGTTTTCGAATATCGACCTGCACCTACCCAATATATGAATACTGCAACTACAGCTTATAAAGAAGGTTATCAGATGACCGATATATTGAAAGCTGCCACTACATCTATTAAAGATATCACTTCTGCACTTACCTTGGGCGCTTTCGGCGGATACATTGTAGTGGGCTTCGATCATACTGTGAAGAATGTATCCGGCAATTATGATTTTAAGATATATGGCAATTCGTACTTCTCTCAATATGGCACTAAGACAGGTAAAGACGGTGGTGCGGCAGAGCCGGGTATTGTCTGGGTATCGAAAGATATGAATGGCAATGGATTGCCCGATGACGAATGGTACGAACTAGCTGGTAGCGAGTATGGCAAGGGTACCGAAACTCGCAACTATTCCATCACCTATTATCGTCCTTCCCCAGAAAGTGGTGATGTGAAATGGATCGATAATAAAGGTAATACAGGATTTGTATATCGCAATATTTACCATACTCAAGCCTCATACTATCCGGCATGGATGCCAGATGAAATATCTTTCAGTGGCACTCGTCTTGCCGATAATGCTGTGAACGAAGGGTCAGATACTGGACAGTATTGGGTGGGTTATTGCTATCCATGGGGATATGCCGATAATTATCCTAACAATAGTGAATATAGTCAGTTCAAAATAGATTGGGCTGTCGATGCCAATGGAAATAAAGTGAACCTATCTGGTATTGACTTTGTGAAAATAACAACAGCAGTCAATCAAGCAAGCGGTTGGATGGGAGAGATTTCTACTGAAGTGCTCGGTGTGCAAGATCTACATTATCAGAAATAGATATAAAATGAATATTATATAACAAATTAATTATTAAACAAAAAAGGAAAATGAAAAAGTTGAATTATTTGTTGCTATTGATGGCAACTGTATTATTTGCTTCTTGTGGTAAAGACGGTGACGATACCATGCGCATCACTTTCGAAGGAATGCCTGTAACCAACAATTATTATACCTCATCAAATGGTACTCTACAAGGATATTATTATTATTCTACATTCGAAGATACTAATAAACTCCTTACTTTCGATCACTATCTTGGCAATTGGACAGGAGCTACTTTTGCTGGTTTCACATATACCAATTCTACTGATGTAACGACCGGTACTAGCGCTGCATCAATTTGTGGTAAGGCCAAAGTTGGTACAATGTATCTTGCTGCCGATGCAAGTAGTTATACACCTGCTCGATTCAAAATCAATAATACGACCAATTACAGCATCAATGGCTGTTGGATTTCAAATAGTGTATATGCTTACAACTGTATGACTACTAATAATTATTCTCCAGCTACCAAGTTCTCTAAAGCAGGAGATTACTTCAAAGTTACTGCTACTGGATATGGTTCGGACGGTAAGACGAAAGTTGCAAGTACTTCTATCTACTTAGCAAAGTATACCAGCGCTACTGATACTCCAACAAAGGAGTGGCAATGGTTTGACTTGAAGACTCTTGCAGGAAGTACGTACGTTCAGTTTGATGTGGATTCTAGTGATACCGGATCATATGGTGTGAACACTGCAACTTATTTCTGTCTCGATGGCATTACACTTGA
Source organism: Bacteroidaceae bacterium (assembly GCA_036846645.1). Lineage (GTDB taxonomy): Bacteria > Bacteroidota > Bacteroidia > Bacteroidales > Bacteroidaceae > JAAYUD01. Next base: position 8,773 of record DAIUBN010000075.1, read on the forward strand.
CGCGAAATAAATAATAAATAGCTTAGTTTTATAATTTTCACTCCTTCTGCTCCTATATTTAGGACAGAAGGAGTTTTTGTTTTGTATGCTTTTATAAAAAAAACGGATTCATCGCGAACCCGTTTTTTTTTGGTAGTTAGTATGTTTAGTATCCATTAGTTAATTGATTACTCCATGATTTACAACGGCCAGTTCGAGTCGTCAACATGGGCGTTGTGCATAATAGCTTTTAGCTCATTTACCTTTTCAGGATATTTGTTGAGCAGGTCGTGTTTCTCTTGTGGATCTGCATTGATATTGTATAACTCATAATGAGGATTATTACCATGAATATCCATGTGGAGTAATTTCCATGCTCCTTGTCGAACAGCTTGGCGTCCGTTCATTTCTTGGAATTCGAAGTAGAGATAGTCGTGCTGTTTCTGTCCTTTCTTGCCTTCGAGTGTAGGTAGCAGACTGATACCGTCCATCTTGCTTACGTTTGCTTTCGGATTCATCATCTGACGGAATGTAGGCATCATATCCCAGAATGAGCACATCATGTTAGTTTCGCTTCCTTCCTCGATATGTCCTTTCCATGATACTATCATCGGAATACGAATACCACCTTCGTAGAGGTCACGCTTATAACCACGCCATACACCATTGCTATTGAAGAAGTCTGGATCGGCTCCTCCTTCACGATGAGGACCATTGTCGCTCGAGAAGATGATGATCGTATTGTCGTACATACCAAGATCTTTCAACTTCTTGATAACCTGACCGACATAGATGTCAAGACGATAAATCATTGCTGCAAAGGTCGCACGGGGATAGAGTTGTGTGCAGTAGCCTCCTTTTTGGAAACTTCTGTCACCTGGTTCTGAACCGCTATATGCTTTTTCGGGATACATATTGCGGAATTTCTGAATGATGCTGTCTTCGGGTACAATCAATTCGGCATGTGGTATTGTAGTGGGATACCACATAAAGAAAGGTTGGTCTTTCTTCTTAGCCATCTCATCGAGGAAAGCGAGTGCTTTAGCATGGATGAGATCGGGTGCATATTCGCCCGAACCATATTTCACATTGCGATCGCAATTCTTCGGTAATGTTATTTCTTTATTGTTTTCCCAGAGATGGGTAGGGTAGTAGCTATGTGCAAGTAGTTGACAATTATATCCGTAAAACTCGTCTACACCTTGCTTTTGCGGGTCGCCCGATGTACCGATATATCCCAATCCCCATTTACCGAAAGCTGCAGTGCGATAGCCAGCTTTTTGGAAGTCGTGAAAAATTGTTTGTGCTCCGTCGGGCAATGGAAATTGACCTTCGGGCTTCTGTTCTATATTGCCACGAATAGCCGCATGTCCACTATGTACTCCAGTCAGGAGACAGCAACGTGAAGGCGCACTAACAGTAGTTCCTGAATAGCATTGAGTAAATCTCATGCCATGTTGTGCAATCTCATCAATGTTTGGGGTTTCAAACTTCTCTTGTCCGTAGCAACTTAAGTCGCCGTATCCGAGGTCGTCTGCAAGAATGAATACAACATTGGGTTGCTTCTGATTAGATGTATTGCTCTTTTGTGCTTGTAGAGCAGGTACACCGCTTAGTAGTATAGCACTGCTTAATATTAATTTTTGATTCATAATCTATAGGGTATTAATTATTTTTCAGAAACAAAATAAGGATTTGGCTCTGTTGGTATAGGAGCCTTTGTCTCTTTTATCCATTTCATTAATTTTTTGTAGAGTTCCTTTCTGATGGTTGGATAGGCATTAATTACATTATGATGTTCCACCCAATCATTCTTCATATTAAAAAGTTCCATCGATTTATCTTCATAATAATATATTAGTTTCCAATCTCCCGAACGGATGATTGAATAAGGACGTGCCCGAAATGAGGACGGACTGATATACGACTCTAGATAGGCAGGAAAGTGCCAGAAGAGATCTCTTTTTATATGCCCATTCAACAATTGGAAAATATCTTTTCCATCCAAATTTTGAGCCACTTTTCCTTGTGCTATATTTACAAATGTAGGATAGAAGTCCACACCTGTTACGGGTACATCTGTCTTGCTTCCTTCTTGTATCTTTCCCGGCCATTTTATAATGAGGGGTACTCGTATACCACCTTCGTGGGGTGAGCCCTTGCCATCACGCAAAGGATAATTGTCTGTTTGTGGAATAGAGCCACCATTGTCGGAGTAGAAAATGATGATTGTCTGTTTGTCGATGCCAAGAGAATCTACTGCATGCATTACACGTCCCACATTCCAATCTAAATTAGCCATCATGGCAGCATAGCGCTCGTTAGTTTGATGTTTTCCTTTGATAGTTCCTTTATAGCGGTCGATATACGACTGAGGAGCTTGAATAGGAACATGCACAGAGTAGTGTGGTAGATAGAGAAAGAAAGGCTTATCTTTGTTTTCTCCTATAAATCTGATAGCCTCAGTGGTGAGTCTATCAGCTAGAAATTCTCCTTTCTCTCCATTCTCCAATCCTGGAAGACAGTTGGAACCATTCTCATTGCAATAGGGATAGAAGTGGGAATTAGTACTACCTTGATGTCCTCCTCCAATATTGCGCACAAATCCACGTGACAATGGGTCAGTGGCATTATTAATATCTCCCAAATGCCATTTTCCAAATATACCACATTGATATCCACAAGCCGAAAGAGCTTCTGCTACAGTGGTGAAGCTTCTGTCCAATTCTTCCTTATTCTCGATAGGGATAAGTTTTCGTTTTGTTTTGTCACCTCTATCAGGAGGACTCACAGTATAGATGCCGTGTCGAGGTGGATACATTCCCGACATAATACAAGCTCTACTTGGAGCCGAATTGGAAGCGGCTGCATATGCATTAGTAAAAAGTAGTCCTTGCGATGCCAAATGATCGATGTTGGGCGTTTGGTAAGATTCGCTTCCCATTACACCCAAATCACTCCAACCGAGGTCATCGGCTAGAATAAAGATAATGTTAGGTCTTTCATTTACTGTATTCTGCGCCGATAGTGTTGGAGCCAGACATGCCAATAAAGAACCAATGTACAGCGGTCGTTTCATCTCATTTACAAATTAAACTTTTTGTTATCAGGTATAGAATGAGACTCTTCCATCAGTTTCAGTATCTTTTTCACAATTTCAGGATGTTCGTCTGCTACGTCATGTTGTTCTCTGACATCTTTTTCAAGATCAAAGAGTTGCATCTTTGTATTTCCCTCTTTGATATTGTCGAGTAGTCCTTTCCATTTACCCCAACGCACAGCTTTTGCACCTTTTATCTCATTAAATTCCCAATACAGGTATTCATGTTGTTTCTGTCTCTTATTGTTTCCAAGGAGAGTAGGCAGGATGCTGAGACCATCTGTTTTTGAGCATTTGGTCCCGGCAATTTCTGCAAATGTAGGCATAAAATCCTGAAAACTGCATATATGTGTCGTAGTTGAACCTTTTTTTATTTTACCTTCCCAGGTAATTACGGTCGGTACTCTGATACCGCCTTCATGAAGAAAGCATTTGCCCCAACCATATTCTGATTTGAATATCCCTCCACTATTGAACCATGGTGAGTCTGTACCACCATTAAATGTGGCGCCATTGTCTGATGTGAATACAATCAGTGTATTGTCGTACAATCCATCGGCTTTAAGCTTGTCAATGAGTTTTCCAATCTGTTGGTCGAAGTAGCTTATCATTGCTGCATATGTAGCATGGGGATAGCGGCAAGGAAAATATCCTTTGTTGCCGAGATAAGGCTTTTCATCACCAAACTTCTTTACATAATAGTCTACCCATTTCTGAGGAGCTTGAAGCGATACGTGGGGGATAGGAGTAGTCCACATCAAGAAGAAGGGATTCTTCTCATGAGTGTCGACAAACTTTATCATTGCATCGAATATCAAGTCGTTGGCATATTCTTTCTGTTCGTATTTAGCATAGTTAGCTTTGTCGTTAGGGTCGGCACCTGCATCCAACGGACAGCTGTGTGGATTCATCACTTTATTGTGAAGATACACACGCTGGTCATTGTCATAAAGATAAGCTGGATAGTAAGTGTGTGCCTGTCTCTGGCAGTTGTATCCATAAAACTGGTCGAATCCTTGTTTGTCGGGTGTACCTTCCGAACCAGGATATCCTAGTCCCCATTTTCCGAAGCAACCAGTGGTGTAGCCCGCTTGTTTCATCATTCGTCCAAGTGTCATGGTTCCAGCCTTGAGTGGGTATTGGCCTTCTAGTTCGCGATGAGCGAACATCGAATCGTAGTTTTGTACAGCCCCTCGCGAGGCCATTTCATCATTTCCTCTGATCTGCGCATGGCCACTGTGCATACCTGTCATCAGTACGCATCGGGCTGGAGCCGATACGGGAGAACCCGAATACATCTGAGTAAACTTCATGCCCCGACTCCTGAGTTGGTCGATATTGGGCGTCTCTATCTTTTGCTGACCAAAACATTGTATGTCGCCGTAGCCCAAGTCATCCATTAAAATAAAAATAACATTTGGACGAGTTTGCCTTTCGACAGACTGTGCCTGAGCACAGCCTATCGATAGCAAGGAGCAACTTAATAATAAGTTTGTAAAGTTTTTCATATTCGGGAATTGAATTATTCTTTAAGTTTTAATCAAAATTATTCAGTAGTTTCCCATCCTGGATTTTGTGTCAACTGCGGGTTGAGCAAAAT
>DAIUBN010000076.1:0-2278 GCA_036846645.1 Bacteroidaceae bacterium
GTAGAATTTTGAAGACGGTTTCTGAACGTTGCTTTAATATTGTTTGCCATATCAGTCACCGCAGTCTTGATTGCTTCATCTTTATATTGTTTAACATACATCTTGTTGACGTAATATTTCAAATTTTGCCGGATAAACTTATCTACACTATCTTTTACCGTGATAGAGACACCTGTTATCTCTTTGTATTTTTTCAAGAGAGATTCGGGGAGAAATGACAAGTTGGTCTGGATGACACAGTTCTCGGTATAATCTTTTATAACTTTCCAGTCTGTTGATGTGATCAAATTTATTAATGAAGCGGATCCTGACATGGCATTTATATCCAAGCCTGCGTTGTCTACGAATACAGAAAAATCGGTATCTCCAATTCTAGAGCTAGTCTCCGACAGGGAACTCAGTTTCTTATAGTTCTCGGCTTTGTTCCAATAATTAGTGTAGTTCACTCCCGGTACATTGAGCGCTTTGACCTGACTTTCCAGCGTCAGTGTATTTTCTGCTTTTTGAGCTGCTGTCTCCGCATTGTAGCCCATAGTCTCGAAACAATAAATCACCCAAGCTTTATAGGTCTGGGGCGCTGTGGTCAACATGGTAGAAAAGTAGCCCGAATTCAGGTAAGAATAATAGGTGTCATTATATGGAAAAATAGAGACCCTGACCAATGGCGAATACCCCACTTTCACCAACTTGCCAAGGGCTACACAAGTCTCGTTTTCATTTGTGGCAGCCTGAATCACCGCCAGGTCTTTTTTAATCTCATCCATGCTGTTCTTCTCGTTGAGCGAGGTATTGGTCACGTTCTGATAGAGATTCTTTCTGAACTCATCGGACACATTATCCCATAAAGCTTTGAGACGTTCATCGTCTAAGTTTGTCAGTTCCTCGTTTGCACCATTTCTCTTCTGAGTGCCTGTAAGCGGGTTGGCTTTGAGCCATGCACCTACTGCATAGTTGAAGAAGTCGTCACCGGGCTTGACACTGTTGTCGATATGATCGGCAGAACTCCATACTTTAGGATCGATAGTACTGTCGGCATCTGTATCCTTGCAAGATGTAAATCCTACTAAAGATAAGCACAACAGGCTATACAATAGATAATTACTAAATGATTTCATCATTAATCGTTTCTGTGATTTAGATAAATGCGAAAGAATGCACCTATTACTAGCGCATCTGAACGAGATACCTAAAAACAATCTTTTTTGAATAATTTTCATAATACAGCAAATAAAGTATTTGGTAATCTTTTGATTCTGTTCCAAAGATACCTATAATTGCTTTTTATTCAAAAAATTACCTATTTACAAATCTATTTACATTTATAAACAATTGGTTTGCAAAGTTTTAGTTGTATGCTTTTGACGATTTGCAAACTCATTGTTGAACAATTTACAATCCTGTGGTATAGGCTCGTTTCGCTTTAGACTCTTCTACCTTAATAATAATCATATCATCATAAGTATTTATGAGGTTATAATAAATTTCGTGCCTCATTTATTTTGTATTGCCCTCTGTTTATTTTATATTTGCAATATCAAATATTTTAGATTAATATGCTTACACTGACTGATTGCAAAGATAAATTATCAAATTTCAAACAGGTATCTGCTAATGATTTTGGTATTAGACGAATAGGTATATTTGGCTCTGTAGCTCGTGGAGAAAATAAAGAAAATAGCGATATTGATATTGTTGTTGAATTTGAGAAGCCTACTCTTTCACTCATATATAATTTGAAAGAAACATTGAAGGGGATATTTAATTGCGATGTAGATCTCGTTCATTATCGTGAATCTCTTCGTGCGGCATTGAAATCTAATATAGAAAAGGAAGCTATTTATGTCTGATAGGTTATCTTTGATCATATACGACAGACTTACCCAGATTTTGGAGTCTATCAATTATATTCAGGAATGGAGCAAAAATACAAATTGCCCTAATGACTTCATAACTTCTATGGATAAGGTCATGATATTCAATGCTTGTGTTATGAGATTGCAAGTTATAGGAGAAGAAGTAGGTAAACTATTAAAAATTGAGAATAATCCTCTCGATAGATTTAATAACATCCCTTGGCGAGCTATTTGCGATATGCGCAATCTTATTTCACATGAATATTCTAATATTGATGAGATTGTTGTCTTCAATACAATAAAAGAGGATTTGCCTGAACTCAAAAAAGTTATTGAGGTCTTATTAGAAAAATAAGTTTATTTTGTTCTGCTTTCGATTTGCATTATCTTTGGCTTCGCCCAAGATAGGCTGCGTCTCGGCAATA
>DAIUBN010000076.1:2378-13323 GCA_036846645.1 Bacteroidaceae bacterium
AAAATAAATTTCGTGCCTCATTTATTTTGTATTGCCCTCGACTTGCACTATCTTTTCATAAGATAAGCTGCATCTCAGCATAAAAAATAAATTTCATACTTCATTTATTTTGTTCTGCTTTCGATTTGCATTACTTTGGCTTCGCCCAAGATAGGCTGCGTCTCGGCAATAAAAATAAATTTCGTGCCTCATTTATTTTGTATTGCCCTCGACTTGCACTATCTTTGCACCTACAAAAAGTAATGAACAACTCATGATTTCTTTTTTCAAAACCCCTTTAAAGAGCGTCATTGCCGTAGAGAGCGATCACGCATTTTCTTCAGAAGAAATAAATAAGCTTTGCTGGCTGTTCAGCGAGGCTCAAGTCGAGGACGAAAAGAACCTTACGGGTTACTTCGTCGGGCCACGCCGCGAAATGATTACTCCTTGGAGTACGAATGCCGTCGAAATCACTCAGAATATGGGTCTCGCCGGCATCGTTCGTATAGAGGAGTACTTCCCGGTTAAAGATGAGAATAGCGAGTTCGACCCTATGCTGCAACGTATGTACAAAGGGCTCGACCAAAAAGTATTCTCATTCGATCATCAGCCAGAACCTATTGTACATATCGATGACCTCGAAAAGTACAACGAGGAGGAGGGCCTTGCTCTCTCTCCCGAAGAGATAGACTATCTCAAAAAGGTAGAAAAGGACTGCGGACGTCCGCTTACCGACTCCGAAGTATTCGGTTTCGCTCAGATCAACTCCGAGCATTGCCGTCACAAGATATTTGGTGGTAAGTTTGTTATCGATGGCGAAGAAAAGCCTTCATCGCTCTTCCAACTCATCAAAAACACGACTAAGGAGAATCCTAATCATATTGTTTCGGCTTATAGCGACAATGTGGCTTTTGCCGAAGGTCCGAAGATTGAGCAGTTTGCTCCCGAAGATCATTCTAAACCCGATTTCTTTAAGATTAAAGATATTGATAGTGTGATTTCTTATAAAGCAGAGACACACAATTTTCCAACTACTGTAGAACCGTTCAACGGTGCTTCGACAGGTACTGGTGGTGAGATTCGCGACCGTATGGCTGGTGGTAAAGGTTCTTGGCCTATTGCAGGAACAGCCGTCTACATCACATCGTATCCTCGCACAGAGGGCGAACGCGAATGGGAGAAGGTGCTACCGGTGCGCAAATGGTTGTATCAGACTCCTCAGCAGATTCTGACAAAGGCTTCGAATGGTGCCAGTGACTTCGGTAACAAGTTTGGCCAGCCGCTGATTTGCGGTTCACTGCTCACTTTCGAACACGAAGAGAACGGTGAGAAGTACGGTTACGACAAAGTCATCATGATGGCTGGCGGTATAGGCTACGGTGCCAAACGTGACTATCAGAAAGGTGCTGCCGAGAAGGGCAATAAGATTGTGCTCATCGGTGGTGATAACTATCGTATCGGTCTGGGTGGTGGCTCTGTATCTTCTGTAGATACCGGTCGCTATAGCACGGGCATCGAACTGAATGCTGTGCAGCGTGCCAATGCCGAGATGCAGAAACGCGACTACAACGTGGTACGTGCGCTCTGCGAAGAAGAAAACAATCCTATCGTCTCTATTCACGACCATGGTGCTGCCGGTCACGTCAACTGTTTCTCTGAACTGGTAGACGAATGCGGTGGTAACATCGAAATAGATAAACTCCCTGTAGGTGATAAGACATTGTCTATCAAAGAAATCATTGCCAACGAATCGCAAGAGCGTATGGGACTGCTCATCGATGAGAAGTCGCTCGACCATGTACAGAAAGTGGCAGAGCGCGAGCGTGCTCCGATGTATGTGGTAGGCGAGGCTACAGGCGATCATCGCTTCTCGTTCACCATGCCCGACGGTAGCAAACCCTACGATTTGAGCCTCGACCAGATGTTCGGTTCGTCGCCCAAGACGTATATGATAGACAAGACCAAGGAACGCAAATACGAGGTGCCTAAATACGATGCAGGCAAACTCAACGAATATATCAACAAGGTGCTGCAACTCGAAGCTGTAGCCTGCAAGGATTGGTTGACCAACAAGGTAGACCGTTCGGTAACAGGTAAGGTAGCACGCCAGCAAACTCAGGGTGACTTCCAGCTGCCGTTGAGCGATTGCGGTGTAGTAGCACTCGATTATACCGGTACGAAAGGTATAGCTACTGCGCTCGGACATGCTCCGCAAGCCGGACTGGCCGATCCGAAGGCTGGTTCTGTGCTCTCTGTAGGTGAGTCGTTGCTCAATATCGTTGGAGCATCACTAGCCGATGGACTGAGAAGTGTATCTCTCTCTGCCAACTGGATGTGGCCGTGCCGTTCGCAAGAAGGTGAAGATGCCCGTCTGTATGAGGCTGTAGAGGCTCTCAGCCAGTTCTGTATCTCATTGGGTGTGAATGTACCTACGGGTAAAGATTCACTGTCGCTCACTCAGGTTTATCCCAATGGCGAGAAGGTAATCTCTCCGGGTACAGTCATTGTATCTGCAGGTAGCGAGGTAGACGATGTGAAGAAGACAGTCTCTCCGGTGATGGTCAACGACAAGGCTTCTAATATCTATCATATCGATTTCAGTTTCGACAGCCTCAAACTCGGTGGCTCTGCATTTGCACAAGCATTGGGCTATGTAGGTAGCGAAGTGCCTACCATTAAAGATTCAGAGTATTTTGTCGATGCATTCAACGTTATTCAAGAGTTGGTACACGAAGGTCTGCTCATGGCCGCTCACGATATATCTGCCGGTGGCTTGCTCACCACACTTCTTGAGATGTGCTTTGCCAACGAACAAGGCGGTATGAATATCAAGCTCGATAAGATTCAGGAGCCCGACTTGATGAAGGTGCTCTTTGCCGAGAACCCCGGACTCATCGTTCAGGTGAGCGACAAGAATCAGACTCGCGTGAAAGAGATTCTCGAAGATGCCGGCGTGGGCTTCGTCAAACTGGGTTATCCGTGCGAAGTGCGTCAGCTCATCATAGAGAAAGACAAACAGACATTCAATCTCGATATCGATGTATTGCGTGATGTATGGTACAAATCGTCTTATCTGCTCGATACAAAGCAGTCGATGAACGGTTGTGCCAAAAAGCGCTATCAGAATTATAAGAATCAACCGCTGAAGTTCAAGTTCAACTATAACTTCACCGGCAAACTGTCGCAATTCAAACTCGATGCCGAGCGTCGTAAGGCTACTGGTGTTCGTGCTGCCATTATCCGTGAGAAGGGTACCAATGGCGAACGCGAAATGGCGTGGTCGCTCTACTTGGCAGGCTTCGACGTGAAGGATGTGACGATGACCGATCTTATCAGCGGTCGCGAGACACTCGACGATGTCAACATGGTGGTTTATTGCGGTGGTTTCTCCAATTCGGACGTACTCGGCTCTGCCAAAGGCTGGGCAGGAGGCTTCCTCTATAACGAGAAGGCCAATGAGGCTCTCAAACGCTTCTATGCTCGCAAAGACACGTTGTCGCTGGGTATCTGTAATGGTTGCCAGCTCATGATGGAGCTCGGACTTATCACTCCCGAAGACGAGAAGAAGGGCAAGATGCTGCACAATGATTCTCATAAGTTTGAATCGGCATTCTTAGGTCTTACTATCCAAGAGGGTAGGAGCGTGATGTTCGACTCGATGAAAGGCAATAAACTCGGTTTGTGGGTGGCTCACGGCGAAGGTAAGTTCTCTTTGCCTTATGAGGAAAGTCACTATAATATCGTAGCCAAATACAGCTATGACGAATATCCAGGCAATCCTAACGGCTCTGACTATAGCGTTGCAGCTTTGGCAAGTGCCGATGGTCGCCACGTGGCTATGATGCCTCACCTCGAACGTGCCATCTATCCTTGGCAATGGGGGTGCTATCCTGCCAACCGTAAGGAGAGCGACCAGGTGACTCCTTGGATTGAAGCTTTCGTCAATGCCCGCCGTTGGGTTGAGAAAAACAGATAGTATAAAATAGTATCGATGAAAGTCGAAAAGATAGTTAATGCACCGATGCCGTCCAACAGTTACTTGCTGACCGACGGCACCGGTGCAATTGTTATAGACCCCGGCACTATAGGTAGTGCCCGTATCATTGAGGCCATCCGTTCAAGAGGTCTCACACTCGATTATATTTTCCTCACTCACGAGCATTTCGATCATTGTGCGGGAGCCAATGCCTTGCTCGCTACTTCGTCTGCCCAGCTGTGGTGTAGTAGCGAATGCAGTATTCTGATTCAAGACGAGCGCCGCAACTATTCTGCCTTCTGGCTCGAAGGGCAATCGTTTAGAGTGAAGGCAGCCGATCACTGCGTATCGCACAGGGAGCACTTGCAATGGCAAGGCCACACCATCTATTTCTATCTTACTCCAGGACATAGCAAGGGCTGCATCACCATCCGAATTGACGATGACGCCCTCTTTACGGGCGACAACTACGTGCCCGATATACGTACCTATACCAATCTTAAAGGAGGTTCGAAAGATGAATTGCGCCACACTCTGGCTCTCTATTCGCTCTTCTCACGCTACGAGCAGATGAGAGTTTATCCCGGACATCTGCAGTCGCTGCCCATCTCGCGAGTCAGCTTCTGCCAGTCGTTGCGGGGCTATTCGGAACAGCAGATGCACGAAGAGGCCAAAGCTATAGAAATATAGTTTGCAAGGCTTCTATTCCAGTTCTATCTTGCAATTGTCCAGGCTCTTCACTACAGCCAGACTTTCGAAACGAATGCCATGCTCGCGCAGCACATTCCCACCATTCTGAAAAGCTTTCTGTATGATGAAGCCCATTCCCTCAATCGTGGCACCAGTCTGCCTAGCCAAGTCTAACATGCCTAGCGAAGCATTGCCGTTGGCTAGGAAATCGTCGATAAACAGAATATGATCTTTATCGGTCAGATAATCGCTGCTGATGCAAACAGTATATTCTTTGTCCTTCGTAAACGAATAGACGGTAGAGACAATCATATTGTCCATGGTCAATGGTTTCTTCTTCTTGATGAATACCACAGGTATTTGCATCACGTAACCTAAAAATGTAGCAGCGGGTATGCCACTAGCTTCTATCGTGATAATCTTGTTGACATTGCAGTCGGCAAAACGACGGGCAAACTCCTTGGCAATTTCCATCATCAGATTGGTATCTATTTGCTGATTGATGAAACTGTCGACTTTCAGCACTCCACCGGGCAAACATTTGCCGTCTTTCAAGATTCTTTGTTTTAGTAATTCCATATTGTATATTAGTCTTTTATTCTTATCAACAGATTGCTCAGTATCGCTGTGAGTCCACCGGTGGTGATGCCCGACGAGAAGATGCTACGTACATCGGGCGACATAAAATCGAGAATAGAAGGCATGAGTTCCACGCCCATGCCGAGCGACAGACTCACGGCTATCACCAACGAAGCTTTTCTGTCTACTCCTGTAGCCAGTACGATACGTACACCTGCAGCCGCTACCGTACCGAACATGAGCAGTGTGGCGCCTCCCAGCACCGGTGCTGGCATCATCGAAAATACCATGCCCACGGCAGGAAATAGTCCGAGCAATACCAGTAAAGCGGCAATGAAATAACCAACATATCGGCTCGCCACTCCAGTGAGTTGAATGATGCCGTTATTTTGTGCGAATATCGAACAGGGAAACGAGGTAAGCATGCTACTCAGACAAGAGTTGAGACCATCGGCAAGCACACCACCAGAGACACGTTTGATGTACTTTTCGCCCTCAATGGGTTCGCCCGATATCATAGAGTTGGCAGTGATATCTCCGGTAGCCTCTACGGCCGTGACCAGATAGATAAGTCCCACGCCAATTACCGATGAGATATTGAAGCTCACACCATATTTGAATGGCATAGGAAGAGAAATGCCCGAAAAGTTGAGTGCTTTGAGCTGGGCAATATCAACCATACCAAGTGCAAACGAAACGATATAGCCGATGATGATACCGATAAATATGGAGCCCATGCGCACGTACTTGTTGTGGATGCTATTGAAAAACAATACACTAACCAATACTACGGCAGCCACTAGCAGATTCTGCGGTGCGCCGAAAGTGTGGTGAGCTATGGCATCATTTCCACCGCCACACGAGATGATTCCTACTTTTATCAGACTGAGTCCGATGAGCATGACCACAACACCGCTCACCAAAGGAGTGATGACATTGCGCAGATACTTGAACGTCACACTTACCAGCATCTCTACAGTAGATCCTAACATGCAGGCACCATAAATGAGAGGCAGACCACCAACGCTTCCTATGGCTATTATCGGACCGATAAATGAGAAGCTGGTGCCTTGCACACAGAGCAGTCCGCAGCCCACACGTCCAAGCTTATGGCATTGTATGAAGGTAGCCATGCCCGATGTGAACAGAGCCATAGATATCATGAAACTCATTCTGTAGACATCTAGATTGAGTGCTTTGCCTATAATCAACGCCGGGGTGATGACAGGTACGAATACCGAAAGCAAATGCTGGAAGGCAGCAAACAGCGCGTCGCCAAATTTGGGGCGGTCGTTCAGCCCATAGATAAGTCCTTTCGGAGTGTTAGAGGTGTTGTCCATAAAGTGATATGTTTACGAACAACAAAAATAGTTCAAATACAGCAAAAGAGAGCAACATTTCTTAAAATATTGCTCTCTTTTCGTGTTCTTATTGTTCTTCTCCCTTACCAGATATCCGCTCTCTTTTCCTTGGGCAGATACAGCTTGTTGTCTTTCGTTACATTGAAGAGTTCGTACCAACGGTCGGTATTCATCACCATACCATTCACGCGTTCTTTGTGCATAGAGTGTACATCTTTCGAATTCAACATTCTTTGGATAATAAATACAGGAAACTTCGCTCTCCTCAAGTTGCAGGCTCCCAGGAAGAACTTTTTCTCTTGTTTCACCAGTTCGTCACCACAATATCCTTCTAATTGTAGTTTGCTCATGTAGGCATCCGAATAAGAGGGGTCATGATAGGGAGGTAGGATATAGCTAGGGTAGATAATCATTGCATTGAGATAGGGGTCGTAACAAGAATTCACAGAAGCTAAATTTACACCTTGAGAGATTTCGAATTCCATTCCTCTTTCAGATTTGGAAGCACCTTTCAGCGACATCGACAAAGCAAATTTAGATGCTTTTATCAGTCTCAGGTCTTCTACCAAAGAAGTTCCTGTCAGTGTAGGCATATAGGTCTCGTCCCATTTGTCGGGCTTTCCTATCCAGAATTTCATGGCCTCGAGTTTCTCTATCGCCCTCGCTTTGGTAGCGCTACTCATCCATTCCAACGAGTTGATCTTAGTTTTCAATGCTGTTCTAAACTCCTCTGCAACTTGAGTAATTTCTTCTTTCAGTGCATCTGTCACGACCGATTTTGTATAAAGCACCGATGAGAAATAATTCAAATCATTACCTCCGATACATTCTCCCCAAAGTGACTCTGGAGTATATGTCGCGCCATTCTTATTGAGTTGATTGAGCACAGTAAGAGACGAATACACATAGTCTTGTGCTATCTCGCATTGTATCACATGCTTTATCTGCTCGGGGGTAAGTGCGTGCAACGCATCTAGGTAGTTGCCTATATCGTTGGGTATATACACATTGCTGCTGTTGTCGATTGACAATGTGCCCGATATGGCATTTACCACATCCATTCCCCCACCGTTAGTGCTCAGCTCTCCAATTGGTATCAGCTTATTGTTCAGAGTGGGATAGTATTGCAGATTATCATCCGTGTAATTCGTATAGCTGTATGCCGAAGCCAGCGCATCTTTTGCAGCTTTCGCACTGTTGGCTATTGCTGTTGCTTCTTCCACGCTATATCCCAATGCTGTCAAGTAGCTGCTCGTGCAGATACATCTTCAGTTAGTTTGCTTTGTAGGGGCCATGTATATAATAGTCTCACCGTTCCACCTTTCATATAAGTTATCAGGTCTATCAACGGGTTGTAGCCCATCTTTTTTGCTTTACCTATTGCCGCCCATGCCTCTGCTGCGGTGCTGATGGCGTCGAACTCATGAATGTGGGCGACGATAGATTTGACTGCTGCCGCAGCAGTATTGTTCATATTGGCTAGATCTGCCAAAAAAATCTTTCCGTTGCCATTGGTAGAGAATATACTTTTTAAATTCTGCATGAGCTTCATTTTGGCATCATATTCCATTCCTGCATACATTTGATCAGGAGTGCCTACCGTTGTATTGTTATACCACGTGCCGTTGCCATACATATAGAAATTATCGCCCGGTAGATACGACGTATCCATATTCTTTTCCAGATTGAAAGCCTTTGTATCTACTGTCGAAGATACATCATTGTCTTTGCAAACAGAGTCGTTAAGACCAAGAGTGCAGCTGTTATTCCTAAACAAATCTTTCTTATTATCATGACTTTTAATATATAGTTCACACTCAGTTTTCTGAAAATGAGATATTAGATTATATTTTGTTCATCCACAATTGCCATATCCGTCAGCACTCAGGATGATAAACATAAAGATGATTGATTTTCAATTCCAATTCGAATTGCAAATACCTTCTGACATCCTATTCATACCACTTCGATATCTCGTCCTTTAAGCTAAAGAGGAAGCGCTTTTTTTGCGTTTCCTCTTTAGAACTTCTCTTCTTGTTATTTGCCAGCAGGCAGATAATAAGAAGTAGTCGATGGGGTATATATACCACATGTGATACATTCTAGCAGACCATCAACAAACGTGATGCAATGTTTTACCTTGAAGTCTTTCTTGCCTTCCATATATTTAGAGCTCTCAATTTTGGAACTCTTTGTCTGTACCAGTCCGGCAATAAAGCCATGATTCTTCACATTCTTTACCTTTACAGCGGGAGTATCTTTTGTCATATCACCACTATAATAAGATACACTGTAGCAAGAAACCAGCATCGAAGATGCAAATAATAATACTAGTAATTTTTTCATAATCGTAAAGTTTAAATATAAAATAATATCTCTTGAAATGTAAGGTCTCTACATAAGTATTGATTAGAGAGCAGCATTTTCTGTTTTGGCATCCAGATTTTTCAATTCAATATGGCCATTTTTTAATACTTTATTGATTAGCACACAGTTCTTCTTTATACTTTGGATGTCTTCGTCCATTTTCATGACATAGTCGTCGATATTGCTTATTAGCATCAATACAACAGTATGTTCTATATCCCTCTGTTGCCGTTTGTCGAATTAAAGGTTTGTACCCAGTGTAAATACGATACCAATCACTGTCCCGACAATAGAACTCAAAGTGGCGAGCCACCAGTCTGCTGATAATTTTATTTTGGGCCATTTCATAAATACAAATATTCGTTATTATATTCGTTATTTTACTATCAGTATATAAGAGAATTTTGTAGGATTCTCGGACTCCCCTGCCATGTTAATAACATATTTTCCGGCTGGAATGCTTTGATCTTTCAAAGTACCAAGTTGATTGTCTACTTCTAAATTTTTGATGAATTCTTCCCATTGAGCCTTGGCATTAGGATAAGCATTAATTGAATCCTTATGGGCGCTATCCAAATAGCGTTCTGGATATTGCTTCAACACTGCATAGTATTTAGGATATGATTTTATCAGAAAGGTCTCCAGAGATTCTTTATGTTCTTTTGTATCAGATGAGACAGACATCTTCCAATTGAACAAATAATGTGCTGGGAATGTCAAATCCAAGTATTTAGTATCGATAAGATTGAGGAAATTGTATTCTTCGGCAAAGGTATATATCCATACTATATAAGAGACTGCCTTCATTTTCATACTACCGATTATTATATTTCCACTTACTTTGAGCTTACAATTTGCATCTTTAGGATTCTTCACTCTCCATACTGCAACCGTTGGCAGCAATGACGATGTGCGAAGTATCGGTTTGCAAGTTGGTATAGAGATTTTGTAACTACCCGAATAATCATTTTTGCTGATATTACCTTCAAATTTACACGATTGAGTTGCTCCGCTTGTTTGATCGTATGGATTCAAGTCTAGAAGATTGTAGCTTCTGTTGTTAGAAAAGGCCAAACTGGGAGTAACTTGCGGACCCAATGCGGTCAAGCCTCCTCCAAGAGTAAATGAGGTGCCACATTGATAGTTGGTAGTACCGATACCGGTATGTGGCGAATATTCTTGCAGATTGACTGTACTGCCGTCTGCCTGCAGCTCATTACTGATTTCCATTCTTCTTAGATAGGGCCCATACAAACGGCTTGTGGTTAAAGCTCCCCCCTCAAAAACCGTTGTCTTGTTGAATCTTATAGTCTGTTCTTCGCCATATTGCGACATTATTCCATGAGCCAGGTCACCAGCCGGCAGTCTAGTTTCCGAACATACGGCATATACGTCATCACCGGTAGAGAATTCATGAAAAGCCCAGATGGAGTAATCGGTAGATGCTACCACACTTCCTTCATAAAATGGAGGGTTCACTGTCGTGGTGATGGTTATTCTTTGTGCATCTTGATTTTTTCTCACGTCGTCTATATTGATATCGGCTCTCGATGCAATTTCTCTTCCCATACTTATCTCCTTGGCATTGTTGGCGGCTGCTTCTGTCAGTTCGTTTAGCCATGAAGTGGCCTCGTCGGCATATTTTCCATAATCGTAGGCATTCAAGGTGTGCTTCACGGTGATGTCCACGCTGTCTCTCGATATCACATTGCCATTCTCGTCAAACTTCGTATCGGGTACCTTCTGTACCGAGACTTGTTCTTTATTCACGATATCCATAATGTAGGCATCGTCCATATTGAGTGCCATCATCTCGCACAAATCAGCATCGGGATCTATTGTTCCATCGCTATAGATAGGATTGCTGGGCGTAGTGCGCGAAGTGGCTTTCATCGACTGCGCCTTGCTTTTTATACAATCCAGGGCCTTCATCGATTCAGGGTTCACCACAAGCTTGCCGGTGGTGGTTATGGTAGAGTCGAGCTCATCCGAT
>DAIUBN010000077.1:0-13284 GCA_036846645.1 Bacteroidaceae bacterium
ATTCAATGAAAAAGCTATTCACAATGTTGCTTCTGCTGTTGAGTGTCGTCACACTTCAGGCACAGATGCAGGAACCAGTAAAGTTCAAGGCCGAGCTAAAGAATGTAAAGGGTGCTGAGGCCGAGATCGTATTCACCGGAAAGATAGATGCTGGTTGGCATGTCTATTCCACGGGATTACCCAGTGGCGGTCCGATATCAGCTACATTTACAGTGGACAAGGTTCAGGGCGTCGAATTGGTCGGTAAGCTCACTCCCCGCGGACATGAGATATCGAAGCACGACGAGATGTTCGACATGAACCTCCGCTTCTTCGAGGGCAGCGTCCAGTTTGTCCAGAAGATCAAGTTCACGAAACCGGTCTATAGCATCAACTGCCATTTGGAGTATGGTGCTTGCAACGATCAGAACTGTATGCCTCCTACTCAGGTAGAATTCAAGCATTCGGGCAAAGCGGCAGCTACGGCTGCTGCCGACCCAAAGGCTGAGGCCGCACTAGCTGCCGCGACGGCAGCGGGTACCCCCGGAGATTCTACGATGACGTCAGCGGCTCCGGCTGATTCGGCAGCAGCTGCAGCTCCCGCGCTTACAACCGCCGAGAGTCAGGACCTGTGGAAACCCGTAATTAAAGAACTCAATGCCTTCGGCGGCGACGGTGCCCCGAAAGATATGTCATGGCTCTATATATTCTTCGCCGGATTCCTCGGCGGACTTCTCGCACTGTTCACTCCCTGTGTATGGCCTATCATCCCGATGACCGTGAGCTTCTTCCTCAAACGCAATAAGGACAAGAAGAAAGGTATACAGGAAGCCTTCACCTATGGCGGTTCCATAGTAGTGATATATGTAGTGCTCGGACTGGCCATTACGCTGATATTCGGAGCGAGTGCGCTCAACGCCCTTGCCACCAACGCCATATTCAACATCTGCTTCTGCCTGCTGCTGATTGTCTTCGCCGCCTCGTTCTTCGGAGCGTTCGAACTGACACTTCCGTCGAAGTGGACCAACAGCGTGGACAGCAAGACGGAGACGACGAGCGGTCTGCTCAGTATCTTCCTCATGGCTTTCACCCTGACATTGGTATCGTTCAGCTGTACCGGTCCTATCATCGGATTCCTGCTCGTTGCAGTGTCCACGACAGGCAGTATCGTAGCTCCGACCATCGGAATGCTCGGCTTCGCCATCGCGCTTGCCCTGCCTTTCACACTGTTCGCCATGTTCCCGAGCTGGCTCAAGTCGATGCCTAAATCGGGTGGCTGGATGAACGTGGTCAAGGTTGTTCTCGGTTTCATCGAGTTGGCCTTCGCCTTGAAGTTCCTTTCGGTAGCCGACCTTTCTTACGGCTGGCACATACTGGACCGCGAGACTTTCCTCGCTCTTTGGATTGTCATCTTCGGCCTGCTTGGTGTCTATCTGCTGGGCAAGATCAAATTTCCTCATGATGATGACGAGACACATATCGGAGTCACGAGATTCTTCCTGGGACTCATCTCCCTGGCCTTCACGGTATATATGATCCCCGGTCTTTGGGGAGCACCTTTGAAGGCGGTCAGCGCTTTCGCTCCACCGATGAACACACAGGACTTCAACCTATATAATAATGAGGTGAAACCGAAGTTCACGGACTACGATGCCGGCATGGCATACGCCCGTCAGACGGGTAAGCCAGTGATGTTGGACTTCACCGGTTTCGGCTGCGTGAACTGCAGAAAGATGGAGCTGGCCGTATGGACCGATACGAAGGTTGCCGACCTGCTGAACAAGGACTATGTGCTCATCTCCATGTTTGTTGATGACAAGACTCCGCTTCCGTCACCGATGACAGTGACCGAGAACGGCCAGCAGCGCACGCTGAAGACGAAGGGCGACAAGTACAGCTACCTGCAACGTTCTAAGTTCGGCGCCAATGCCCAGCCATTCTATGTGCTGGTAGACAACAACGGCATGCCGCTCAACAAAGCATGTTCTTATGATGAGGACGTCAGCAAGTACGTGAAATTCTTGCAGACTGGTCTCGATAATTATAATAAAAAGAAATAATAATGTTAACTAAAACACAGCGCGATCAAATCATCGCATTAGTTAAGAAAGAGGTAGTTCCTGCTATCGGTTGTACAGAACCGATGGCAGTGGCTCTATGTGTAGCCAAAGCTGCCGAAGTATTGGGTTGCAAACCCGAAAAAATAACCGCTCGCCTTAGTGCTAATATTCTGAAGAACGCTATGGGTGTAGGAATCCCTGGTACCGGTATGATTGGTTTGCCTATTGCAATTGCTTTGGGTGCTCTTATCGGTAAGTCGGAATATCAACTTGAGGTGATAAAGGATACTACCCCCGAAGCTGTTAAAGCCGGCAAGGCTTATATCGATGAGAAACGCATTTGTATTGCTTTGAAGGAGAATATCACAGAAAAGCTTTATATCGAAATCATCTGCGAAGCAGTAGGGAAGACATCAGCAGCTATTATTGCCGGTGGTCATACCAACTTCGTTTATGTAGCCGATGGTGATAAAGTATTGCTTGATAATCGTAAGCCTGCTGGTGCCGAGGCTGATTCGAACGATATCAAACTCAATATGCGAACTGTTTATGAGTTTGCTACCGAATCTCCGGTTGATGAGATCTCTTTTATTCTCGAGACAAAGAAATACAACGAACATGCTGCAAAAGAAGCTCTGAAAGGTAACTATGGACATGACCTTGGCAAGACGCTCGAGCGTCCGCTCAGCAAAGGTATTATGGGAGAGAGTATCTTCTCTCATATTCTTTCTGTTACTGCATCTGCTTGTGATGCTAGAATGGGTGGTGCTTTGATTCCGGTGATGAGTAATTCGGGTAGTGGTAATCAAGGTATTTGTGCTACCAATCCTGTTGTAGTATATGCCGAAGAGAACAAGAATACCGAAGAAGAATTGATTCGTGCATTGATGCTGAGTCATCTCACCGCTGTTTATATCAAACAGAGTTTGGGTAAACTATCTGCACTTTGTGGATGTGTTGTTGCTTCTACTGGCTCTAGCTGCGGTATCACTTATTTGATGGGTGGCGACTACGACCGTATCTGTGGTTCTGTAAAGAACATGGTGGCCAATCTTACCGGCATGATTTGTGATGGTGCAAAGCCAAGCTGTGCTTTGAAAATTTCATCGGGTGTATCAACCGCTGTTCTTTCTGCCATACTTTCTATGGAACATAAATGTGTGACTTCTGCCGAAGGTATTGTAGATAATGATGTGGACCGTTGCATTCACAATCTGACATCTATCGGAGCCGATGCGATGACCGAAACAGATAGTAAGGTACTCGATATTATGACTCACAAGAGTTGTTGATAAAATACTTGAAGATGAAACGTCGCTGATGGCGTTTCATCTTTATCTCTTATTAGCAATATCATCCCCCCAATAATCCAAATAAAACTAGAATAAAGAAACCATAATCACCCAACTCTTCTCTGATAATTTTCAGTGCTGCCGAGAGTTGGTTTCTCACCGATTGTTCGGTAATGCCGAATTGGGCCGCTATTTCTGATACCGGGATATTATCTTCTTTATTCATCTCGAATATCTGCCGTTGGCGTTGAGTGAGTTTCTCCTTTGCTTTTGCCAGCTCTTTTAAGAAACGATCGAAGTCGAGTTGTTCCTCCGGATGTGAGTAGGCGGCCATATTTTCGTTGTTACAGTATTTCATATAGTCTTCCATCAGCGGATGGTCTATCTTTCTTTTGAGTTCCTTCAGAACTATATGATATGAAATAGTGAACAGGTAAGCTTTGAATGATGAATCAGGATTGAGTGTCTCGCGATTGGTCCAAATCTTAACAAATGTCTCTTGTACGATATCTTGTGCCGTTTCTTCCGATTTGACTAATGCAACAACAAAGCGATAGAGTTTTGACACCCATAGACTATAAAGCTTGGAGAAACTAGAATAGGTCCCTCTACGTACTTCGTCAACTAATGCTTTTTCATCTATTGGGTTCATCTTTTACTTTTGATGACCACAAATTTATTAAAAAAAATAATAGCTTTTTCATATTTCTAATAGATACACCGATAAAAGTTGTATTTTTGTAATGGAATAAACACAAATATAAATGGAAACTATCAAGAATAAGCTCTTTACGATAGCTGTCAATCAGCATGGTGCCGAATTATCTAGTGTGCGCAATAATCAAACGGGTAGAGAATACCTTTGGCAGGCCGATCCAACTTATTGGAAACGTCATTCGCCGGTATTATTTCCTATTGTTGGTAGTGTGTGGAATAGTGAATATCGGCAAAATGGACAGACCTACAATCTGTCGCAACATGGATTTGCCCGCGATATGGACTTTTCCTTGATAGCTCAAAGTGATAACGAACTGCGTTATCGTCTTACTGATAATGAAAATACTCATGCCAAATATCCGTATCCTTTTGAACTAGAGATAGGTTATCGGCTTGACGATAACAAAATCACGGTGATGTGGCAAGTTCACAATCCTTCTGATAAAGAAATATACTTTCAGATTGGTGCCCACCCGGCTTTCAATTATAAAGAATATAACGAACAGGCAGATGTTCAATCCTATTTCGAAATTCAGCCTTCTGCTTCGTCATTACTGCTCACTGTGATAGGAGAGAAGGGGTGCATCACTCCAGATAAGAAGACTTATCCACTAGTCAATCATCTTATACCTATTAATAAAATGACCTTTAATGATGATGCATTGGTTTTCGAAAACAGTCAGGTGACTAGTGTAACTTTGACAGATGCTGTACAGCATCCTTACGTCAAACTCTCTTTTGATGCTCCTGTTGTCGGACTATGGTCTCCTGCCAAGAATAGTTATGCTCCCTTTGTTTGTATCGAACCTTGGTATGGTCGTTGCGACAGAATGAACTATACTGGTGAGTATAAAGATAAAGATTGGATACAGCATCTCGATGCCGGCAAGACGTTCTATGCCGAATATACTATCGAATTATTTTGATTGAACGCTCTACATTTTGCATAATTGGGTAAATTGTTACGAGTTTGTTAATTATTTCGATAAATCTTATGCCAAATCATAAATTATGTCTAATTTTGCATCAAACATTAAAACATGCTTGAAGAGAGTTTACGAGATATTGTAATTAGAGTGAGAGAAGGCAATCAAGATGCTTTTACTCAATTATATAACATATATTGGTGGAAGGTCTATCATTTCACCAAATTATATATTACATCTGATTATGAGTCGGAAGAAATTGTTCAGGATGTATTCATCAAATTATGGGATAGTCGCCGCACACTAGATGAAACTCAATCTATCGAAGGCTATCTGTTCATGATAACCCGTAATACAATTTTCAATTATAATCGTCAATCTATCAACGAAGAAAGCCTTGAAATGACCATTCTGAGCTCTATGGAAGAGGATAGTATGTATAATTCAGACGATGAACTTGTGGCTTCTGATTTGAAGAAGTTTATTGATGAATTGATTGATGAAATGCCTCCTCAACGAAAAAAAATATTTCAAATGAGTAGGGGTGAGGGTCTTTCGAATGCCGAAATAGCCCAAAATTTAGGCATTACGGTAAAGGCTGTAGAACGTAGTATGACCCTTGCTCTGAAGTTCCTCCGCGATAGTTTGGCGATGTTTATTGTATTCGAAGGATTCTGCTAAACTTATTAAATATTATTTATTTCTCAATTTTTTTTCTTTTTGATGTGGGGTTGCCCCTGCTTTTTGTGTATTTATTGTAGATTCACCTAAGAATCTACTTGAAATGATATGAAAAGCAGAAATATTAAAGACATTAAAAACGAATTAAAAGAACTCTTATCGGGGAACTTATCTTCCGAGAAACGTAAAGAGTATCTTAACAGCGAGTCGGTACATCGTAAGATGAAGACACAATGGGGCAACTCGGGTGAAGAACCCTCCCATAGTGTGGTTAAACGTCGGATATGGAACCGTGTTGAAGCTGAATGTTTTGACACGAGTAGAAATCATTTTCTTCGTAAATATTGGATGGGTATTGCTGCAAGCATTGTCATACTTCTTGCAGTTGCAGGTATATGGTTGGTCCCGATGTATAATGCCGAGAGTTTCGTCGAAGTGGTAGCACAGCAAAGCAAACTTTGCATTTTGCCCGATAGCACGAAAGTCTGGATGCAACGAGGTAGTAAGATTCGTTATTCCAATCGATTCAGTGAAAATCGTGAAGTATGGCTTTCTGGTAATTCTCTTTTTGAAGTTCGTCATAAGACGGACAATCAATCTTTCAAAGTCTATATCAATCACGCCGATATTGAAGTCAAAGGTACCTGCTTTTTAGTAAAACAAGGTAATAAATTGAATACTGAGGTCACATTGCTTAGTGGACGTATCGAACTCAATCTTGATAAGAGTCATCGTAAGATTGTGATGCACCCTTCGGAGAAAGTACAGTTTAATCCTTCTACAGGACGTGGAGAGTTGGCTCAGACTCCTGGAGTTGATTTCACTGACGGGCGTTATCGCTTTACTGATGTGCCACTTTCACGTCTAGTTGAATTTATCAATCAGTTGAGTGATACTACTGTCAAACTAGGAGAGGGCGTTCCTGCCGATGAGCAATTTTCTGGAAGTATTGGTATGAATGAAACAGTAGACGATTTTGCAGACAATATTTGTTTCACAATGGATCTGCGTAAGACAGAACAAAACAATACAATTATTATAAAACTTCGTAAATAATAAATGACTAATAATTACCTAATCTTAAAATCATTATCCTGATGAAAATCTTTAAAATTGTTAGTAGGCGCAGATACATGCTGTATACTTTGATAGTATTACTATTGTTCCCGCTTACAAGTCTTGCTGCTCAGAGGAGAGTAGCTATTAAAGGTCAGTCGTTAACAATTAAGCAAGCTATCCAGCTTATTGAGAAAAATAGTGATTACACATTTTTCTATAATGCTAGCGACTTGAATAACGCAACACGTAAAAACCTAAATTGCTCGGGAACAATTGAAGAAGTTCTTGGAGAGGTCTTTAAAGGCGAAGGCATCACTTATATGATTCGTGGCAACGAGGTTGTACTCAAAGCTGAGAAGAAAGAAGTGAAAGTGGAGCGAAAGGCTCCTGTGCAGCAGCCGAAGAAGAAGGTGATCGGTGTGGTTACCGACTCTAAAACCGGTGAAACATTGCCGGGCGTCTCTATTCGTCTTAAAGGTACTACCAAGGGCGTAACTTCTGATGCTGATGGTAAATTTGAAATTCCTGCAGATAATACTGATGTATTGGTTTTTACTTTTATCGGTTATAGCTCTAAAGAAATAAAGGTAGGAAAGCAGAAGGTGATATCTGTCACACTTTCTGATGAGACTACACAACTTGCCGATGTTGTTGTTACTGCTTTCGGTGTGGGACAAAAGAAAGAGACTGTGACAGGTTCAATTCAGTCTGTACGTCCTGGTGACTTACGTGTCCCTGCAGCCAATCTTTCTACTGCTTTTGCCGGTCGTTTGTCTGGTGTTATCGCTTATCAACGTAGTGGTGAACCTGGTAGTAACGGTGCCGACTTCTTTATTCGCGGTGTCTCCACGATGAGTGGTGCAACTTCTCCACTGATTGTACTTGATGGTGTAGAAGTTTCTAAAGCCGACCTCAACTCACTCGACCCTGAAGTCATTGAAAGCTTCTCGGTACTGAAAGATGCTACAGCCTCTGCCATGTATGGTACTCGTGGTGCTAATGGTGTGCTTATCATTAAAACTAAATCTGGTCAGGACCTCGACCGTCCAGTTATCGGTATTCGTGTAGAGAGTTATGTAAATACTCCTATCAAACGTCCTAAAATTGCCGATGCTATCACATTCATGAGAATGTACAATGAAGCTGTCACAAACGAACGTGTGGGCGATGCTCTTTATTCTGAAGAGAAGATTCAAGGAACGATGAAGAATCTCAATCCATACGCTTATCCTAATGTAGACTGGTATAATGAACTTTTCAAAAACGCTACATGGAACCAGCGTGCCAATTTCAATGTTCGTGGTGGTACATCCAAAATCACTTATTTCATGAATGTCAATGTGAGCCATGAATCTGGTATGCTTAAAGATATTTCGAAAAACTATTTTTCATATAACAACTCCATTAATTATATGAAGTATGCTTTTCAGAACAACGTAGATTTCCATATTTCCAGATCATCTACTATTGCATTGCACCTCAATGTTCAGATGAACAATATGCACGGTCCGCTCACTTCAAGCAGTGGTAATGGTGTAGGTAGCGTGTTTGATGCTATCATGGGAACTAACGCAGTCGACTTTCCTATCATGTTTCCACAAGGTAATGACAAGTGGTATCATTGGGGTGGTATCGTTGCAGGTAACTTCAACCCGGTGAACCCGGTAGCTGTTGCAGCAACTGGCTACAAAGACGACTTCGAAAGTACTGTTGTTGCCAACTTGAACTTCGATCAGAAATTGGATTTTATTACTAAAGGTTTAGGATTCAAAGCACTGGTATCTTTCAAAAACTGGAGCATGAGTCACAAATATAGATTGCAAGGCTACAATCGTTATCAGCTCACATCTCACTCTCTTAATGAAGATGGTTCAGTAAGCTACGAAACAAGTCCTATCGGAAACGTCTCTGATCATACGCTCGATTCATCTTTCTCTACAGGTGGTGATCGTCGCTACTACATTCAGGGCTTTGTAGATTACAATCGCACTTTTGGTGACCATCAGGTGAGTGGTATGTTGCTCTACAATCAAGATGAGTATAATGCTAACGTCAATTCTGACTTCCGTTCTTCTCTGCCTAAGCGTAGAATGGGCTTTGCTTTCCGTGCATCTTATGGCTATAAAGATCGCTACATGCTCGAGTTAAACGCTGGTTACAATGGTTCCGAAAGTTTCGCAAAGGGTCATCGTTGGGGTTTCTTCCCATCAATTTCTGCTGGTTGGAATGTCAGCGAAGAACCATTCTGGGCTAAACTTAAGAATACAATATCTCACCTCAAATTGAGAGGCTCTTATGGTCTCGTTGGTAACGACCAAGTCGGTGCTGAGAGATTTGCTTATATGGCTATTGTCAACCTGAATGCTTCTCCATCTTATACTACAGGCTATGGTAGTTCTACCGAGACTCATACTGGCCCTACGTTCAATCGTTTTGCTAATGAAGGTTTGACATGGGAGATCGGTCACAAACTCAATGTCGGTATGGACTTACAGTTGTTCAACTCTTTGAATATTACTCTCGATGCTTTCCAAGAAATTCGTAGCAACATCTTCCAGCAAAGAGGTTCTATACCTAATTATCTTGGTACAGCTGCTACAGCCATTTATGGTAACTTCGCCAAGGTAAAGAACTGGGGTGTCGATTTGGCTGTGGATTATGGAAAAACAGTCAATAAAGACCTTACAATCCAGTTTAAAGGTACATTTACTTTCGCTCGCAACAAGGTACTCGAATATGACGAGGCAGCCAATACACGTCCTGCATTACGTCAAGTTGGTCGTAGGTTGAACTCAATCATGGGCTACGTTGCCAATGGACTTTATATAGATGCTGGCGATATCGCCAACAATCCAACTTCTTCGCTTGGCAATATTGCTATAGCTCCTGGTGATGTGAAGTATGTCGATCAACCCGATGGAAATGGTCAGTTCGATGGTAAAATCGATGCCAACGATCGTATTTCACTTGGTTATCCTACAGTACCAGAAATTATTTATGGCTTTGGTCCTTCTATCCAGTATAAGAACTGGGACTTCTCGCTATTCTTTCAGGGACAAGCTAATGTATCTTTGATGATGTCGGGCTTCGAACCTTTCGGAACACAAAGTAAGAACAATGTGTTACAATGGATTGCCGATGATTATTGGTCTGTCGATAATCAGAATCCTAATGCCAAATATCCACGTCTCACCAAGTCGAACAATTCTAACAACATGGTGACTTCTTCCTTCTGGTTGCGTAATGCTTCTTTCCTTAAACTCCGCACAGCAGAGATTGGCTACAAGTTTAAGTTTGCCCGTATATATGTCAGTGGCAACAACTTGCTCACTTTCTCTTCCTTCAAATTGTGGGATCCCGAAATGGGAGGTGGTAAAGGTATGTCATATCCTTTGCAAAGAACATTCAACTTAGGTATTCAACTATCATTCAAATAAATCTATAAACATTATGAAAATCAATATATTTTATAAGGTCATTGCTTCGGTTGCTTTACTCGCAAGTCTTTATTCTTGCGATTACCTCAACGTTGTACCCGACGAAACAACGACTATCGAAGATACTTGGGCAGATGCTGATAAGGCACGCAATTATCTGTATTCTTGCTATGGCTACTTGCCCAATCCTGCAGTATCTCAGAGCAGTCTTGACCAGATGACCGGTGACGAGGTGATTACTGCTTTCGAGCACGAAACGTTTGCCGCATTTCCTAAAGGAAACTATTCAGCTTCCAATCCTGTGATTTCTTATTGGAACACATTCTTCCAAGGTATTCGTCAATGCTACATGTTTATCAATTCTCTCGATAAAGTGCCCGATTTGACACCTGAACTCAAGGCCGATTATACTGCTCAGGCCAAGTACCTCATTGCTTACTATCATTTTTTGATGGCACGTTGCTACGGACCTATCATCTTGGTAAAGTCTGAACCGCAATGGGATACACAGCCTGGCGACTATCAGGGACGTGAACCCTACGATGATTGTGTTAAGTGGATTTGCGACCTTCTTGACGAAGCTGCTAAAGGGTTACCTGCTATTCGCTCATCACAAGCAGAGTACGGTCTTGCTACTTCTACTGCTGCCAAGGCTGTAAAAGCCAAAATGCTACTTTATGCTGCTTCTCCACTATTCAACGAACAGGCTCCTACACTATTTGCCAATATGAAGAATCCTGATGGCAAAGCATTGATGCCTGCTGCATACGATGCCAATAAATGGGTGAAAGCTCGTGATGCAATTAAAGAAGCGATTGATTTTGCTGAACAAAACGGTTATGCATTGTATAAGACAGAAGATTTGCAGATTGGTTCGCAAGGTAAGAACCAGTATCCTGTAGCCGGTAAGCAAAGACTACTTCGATTCATAGGTATAGACTATGTGAATAACGTGAATCCTGAAGTTATTCTTGCCGATACACGTGGCGAAGGTTTCTATGGCTTACAGAATAAATCACTGCCGTTTGTTGGTAACGGTCTTGCTTGGAATGGTGTTGGTCTTACTTGGGCTATGCTCAACCGCTTTTATACAAAGAACGGACTACCTTGGGATGAAGATCCTGAGTATTCGGGCAAAGATAAACTATCTATCGTGTCTATCGATGCAGATCATGCCGACGAAGGCAAACAAGGCAAACAGACTATTTCTTTCAATCTCGACCGCGAACCTCGTTACTATGCTTGGGTAGCTTTCCAAGGTGGTTATTTTGAAGTGATGAACCGTACTTCCAAACCTGCATATACTCAAAGCAACGGAAAGAAAGATAACAGTGAGGCGCGTATCGTTTGTGACTTTATACTTGGTGGTAACTGTAGTCGTGGTTCTGCCAGCAATCCTCGTTCGGGTAACTATACTCCTAGTGGATATCTGAATAAGAAATTTGTAGATCCCAATATCACTGTTGGTACTGACGGTGTCGATCTTAAGGGCTATCCTTATCCTGTTATCCGTCTTGCCGACCTCTATCTTGCATACGCCGAAGCTTGTATCGAATGTGGTACTGCTACCGATCTCGCCAATGCCAAGAAGTATATTAATTATATCCGCGAACGTGCCGGAATACCTACAGTAGAAGATGCTTGGGGCAAAATAGGAGTAGAACTTACTCAATCCAAACTTCGTCAGATAGTACGTCAGGAACGTATGGTAGAACTTTATATGGAATGTCAGAACTTCTGGGATATGCGTCGCTGGATGCTTGCTGAACAATATTTTAATGTAAAGGCTCAAGGTATGAATATTGCCGCTACCAAGATGGCTGACTTTGCCAAACTTACTACTATCGACTTCGAACGTAAGTTCACTGCTCCTACACAATACTTGTTGCCAATTCCAATCGATGATATCAACAAGAATTCTAACTTAGTGAACAATCCGGGATATACCGGCGATGTACGTTAATTATTCACCTTTTAGTAAATGTACAACATGAAAAAGATATTATATATAGCATTGATTGCACTTACAGCGATGGGCAGTTTGGCAAGTTGCTCTAAAGAAAGCACAACCACACCCGTATCGCTCGATCAGAACAGCCTTTCGTATGTAGCTCGTCCGGGAGCTATCAAACTAATGTGGAATATTCCTGATAAGGCTGACTATAAGTATATAAAGATTACTTACTCTTTGCCTGGTAAAACCAAAGAATGTCTCAGACTTGCCAGTGTGTATACTGATACATTGCTTGTAGATAATTTACTTCAAAAGTATGGCGATATCACTTTCACTCTTCAAACTGTAAGTGCTGATGGCGGATTGGGTAATACTTGCTCTATTAAAGCACAGTCTTTGGCAGCTACTAAGACGGTGACTGTAGAGAAACTAGATGTGTCTTTGACACCTGATAAAGATCACTTGTGGACTGATGATCAAGAATCATCAGAAGGTCCTATTGCCAATCTGGTGAATGGTAAGACCACTGACTATTTTCATATGTCGTGGAGTGATTCGAAACCTTTTCCTCACTATATAGTTATGGATTTGGGTTCAACAGTCAATGGCTTGCAATTCAACTATACTTGCCGTGACAATAATAATAAAGACAATCCAAAAGATATGGATATCCTTGTAAGTAATAGTTTTGAAAATACACCGGCATATTATACAGCCGAGACAGGGACAACGAAGATTGCATCTTTTACTTCTTTGCCCAATACCAAGGCGGCAAGCTACAACTCGGTAGGTATTATCTCGAGTAAGCCGTTCCGCTATGTATGGTTCAAAATACTATCTGCTACGAGCGGAAGCGATTGGGTTGCACTAGCCGAAATGTCGGTCTTCAAAGTCAGGGTAACAACCTACGACCCCGAGACTGGCGAAACTAGCGTTGTAGAGTAATAAATTAGGTTTATATATATTGCAAATAGGAATCTACTGAACTATTAAACTAACTATCATTTACTATTGATTTTTTGAACTGACTATCCCTTATTACTAAGCTTATGCAATAAAGCACACTATACTACTGATAATTGATTTTCTTTGGTCGGGAGGCATCATGCTTCTCGACCTATTCTTTTCTCTTTATTTCTCATTCTCCTACTCATTCCGCCAAACGCCCTTTTTATTTTA
>DAIUBN010000078.1:0-13267 GCA_036846645.1 Bacteroidaceae bacterium
CTTGCAGACGTATTGATGCTCTGACATCCAATGAATTGATAGAAATAGCCAACGAGAAATTATCTGAAGATAATCTGACTACATTGATATTTAAATAGATTGTCAGTCTATTCTTTAAGAAGAATGAGACTTTCGGGTCCGCAGTTGAATAACATATCAACGATACTGAGATTGGGTATAAAGCCCAGTTTCTCGTGAAAGACTTGATAGTAATTGCGGGAAACAAACTCTGTATCGGCAACACGATAATCTTTCTTAGGATGAATGATATCGCGGAAATCATACTCACCTTCAGCAAAGCTTTTCAGATATTCATCGGTTCTTGCTATCACAGGTTGCATATCGATTAAATCGCAAACAGTGTGACATAGTTCATCATTGAAATCGATTAAATAAGTGTACTCCTTTTCGTAGAAAGGCTGAAAATAATCACGATAGAATTCAAAATAAGGGGTGGTATTATAGGCCGACTCTATAGCATTCCAATGCAGATGCCGCCAATTGCCATGATCGGATATTCGAATATCTTTCATTTCGGCTTTCAGCGTATCGGGTTTCACCACTGGCACCGTAAGAGTAATAACTCCATCAGGACCGCAGATACGACAACGATTCCGATAGGTTTCCTTCATATAATGGTCGTGCTGTTCAATGAAAACACGGTCATAATTCAATAGCTTTGAATAATATTCTATTGGAGCCAGATAGGCAGTAGTGAGCCAAGCAGATTTCATATCCTATTACCTTACAATATTAAAGAAACGGTTCCATCGATAGCCATGAAACAAATCCTGATTAACATCTTTCGAGAACCATATTCTTGTTGCCCTACCTATAATATGGTCGGCAGGGACAAGACCGAATAGATGGGAGTCGGTCACGTTGGGCATCTTATCAGATATCATCCAATAATAGTCTTTGGTAAACATACACCATTTCACCGGTTCACAATCTATATATAGTATGTTTTTCTTGACCATTGCATTACGTCCTTCATGTAGCCGAAGTGTATTACAGAGCAACATACAATTTGATGGAGTCACTTCGATAGATGCTCCTGCTTTAGGTATCACAAAACGAAATGAATCGACCGATATTGTATCACCTGGCACAGCGAAGCAACGATATACAAGAGGCTTACGACAGTCGATAACAGGTTCTGATACTTCGAGAGGATTATTGAACACCACGATATCACCTTTCTGAACCTTACTCTCGGATATCCGGTAATAGTCCAACCATCTCATACAGGGCAGACGAAGGCCATAGCTCCATTTGTTCACCACTACTCTTTCGCCAGGCAGCAGCGAATCTTTCATATCGGGTGATAAGATAAGGTATGAAGAAAAGACAAAGCAAGTGAGGAGCCACATCACTAGGGCAGCCCCTACAAGTACCCCTATCCAGATACCATATCGCTTCATCTTTTAATATTTATTGTTTACTTTATATTACTAACCCAACGGAACAAACGGTTCCAACGTATCTTGCCATCAAAGAGCGAACGGTCTTTGTCGAGAGACAACCATATAAATATTGGTTTGCCCACAACATGATCTTCGGGAACGAATCCCCAATAGCGAGAATCTTGAGAATTATGACGGTTATCACCCATCATCCAATAATAATCCATCTTGAAAGTATATCGATTGGTCTTTGCACCATTAATATAGATAGAGCCATCCTCTTTCACTTGGAGTTTGTTACCTTCGTAAATTGTGATGCACCGTTCGTAAATCGGCAAATTACTCAAACTCAAAGTAATTGTTTTACCTTTGGCAGGAATCCATAGTGGACCATAATTATCGACAGTCCAGTTCGTATTGATACCTTGAGGAAACAAATCAGGATCGGTACTGACATCAATAGGTTTGATTGAAGTCACCAAATCTTTGTGCTTGCTCAGTTCTGCCAAAGCAGAAGAAGTTAGCGGCAGAACAAACGAACGGCTTCCCGGTTGATAGTTGGAAAGATCTTCCTGGCTCAAGTTCAACTCACGAGTCAAACTTTCAGGAAACAATTTGCCGGTTGCCTCAATCTGATACATAAACTCTGCATCGGTCGGCGTTTTGGTCCGTTTTCCATTAATATATACTTCACGATTGCGAATCATTAAATTATCTCCCGGCAAACCGATACAACGTTTCACATAGTTCTCTCTATGATCTACGGGACGATAAATTACCTTTCCATATTGATCGGGAGAACCGAGAATAGCATTCATACCAGCTGTATAGTATAACTCATATATCTTTCGTTGATCTAACGGAGACATTCCGACAGTATTGACTAGCGGAGCCCCATCTTGCTGAGCTATCTGACGTCCTACCTTATAGGCCAAAGTCGAGATTCCTTCTTCGGGCACTGCAAGTGCTACACTATCGCCACCAGGATAGTTGAACACCACAATGTCGCCATGTTCTACCTTTCCAAAACCGGCAACACGCTTATAATCCCATTTAGGCCATTCAAAATAAGACTTGCAATTGAAGATAGGTAATGTATGAGCAGTGAGCGGCATTGAGAGCGGTGTTTGAGGCACACGTGGCCCATAGCTCATCTTGCTGACATAAAGGAAATCGCCAACCAGCAACGACTTCTCCAAAGAAGAAGAAGGTATCTGATAGTTTTGGAAGAAATACAAGTTGACGAAATAAACAGCGACCAAAGCGAAAATAATGGCATCAACCCAACTCATGATAGAGCGAACTGTTGCATTCTTTGCTTTCTTCCAAAACGCCCAATTGATTTTTTTTGTGATATAAGCATCAAGTATAAAAGGAATGACAATGATTCCCAACCAGCTTTTTACCCAAATAAGAAAAGCGATATAAAGCACCAATACGATACTCAGCCTGATAATTTGTGAACGGGTAAGATTTTTCATACTTCCTTTATAGTGATTAATCGTTTAAAAATGGAAACAAGTTGTTCATCGTAAGAAGTCCCTGATGAGTTGCAGTATATTCGGCGGCAAGCACTGCACCAAGTACAAATCCACTTCTATTTTTAGCATCATGAGTAATGGTGATGCTGTCGGCATCAGAGTCATAACGAATGGTATGGATACCGGGCACTTCGCCTTCTCTAATAGAATGTATAGGCAATTCGTCGGGAGCAGAAGCCGTTTCTTTCACCCAGCTGTTCTTTCTGTCGAGTTCGCCAAGAATATCTTCGGCAAGGCTGATAGCTGTACCACTAGGAGCATCGAGTTTGTGAACATGGTGAACTTCGGTCATCGAAACATCGTAGACAGGAAATTGATTCATGATACGGGCCAAATACTTATTGACTGCCGAGAAGATACATACTCCTAAACTGAAATTGGAAGCCCAAAACAATGTTTTACCTTCTTCGTTGCACATTCTCTCAACGTCGGCTTGATGTTCGGCACGCCATCCGGTACTGCCCGAAACAACTTTTACTCCAGCAGCAAATGCTTTCAAATAATTGTCGTATGCCACCATTGGATTGGTAAACTCAATGGCTACATCTGCCGAGCGGAAGGCATCGGATTTAAAATCATCAAGATTGTTCACATCAATAATACTGACTATCTCGTGTCCGCGGCTCTTACAGAGCTTTTCTATCTCGCGTCCCATCTTACCATAACCGATAATTGCTACTTTCATTTCTAAATATTCTATTGATAATTAGCGCAAATATACTACTAATTTATTACATTTGCTGCTCATTAACTTAATCTTAACATGGAACACTTACTACAATACCTCTGGATGCACCGCATTTTTCCTCTTCAGATATTGCAAACTACAGATGGAACTCCTCTCGAAATAATAGATAGCGGACTACATAATACCGATGCCGGTCCCGATTTCTTCAATGCCAAGATTAAAATAGGACAAACACTATGGGTAGGTAATGTCGAAGTTCATTCTGTCTCGTCCGACTGGTATCGCCATGGACATGATAAAGACAGAAGTTATGATTCGATCATCCTTCATGTCACGGGCCAAGCCGACTGTGAGATTCTAAGACCAGATGGACAAAGCATTCCTCAATTCATCTTAGATTACTCACCATCAGTGAAGCAACATTATAGTCAGCTTTGCCAAAAGACAGAATATCCACGTTGTCACGAAATACTACCCACTTTATCATCGTTTCGTATTCATTCCTGGCTCGAAGCATTGCAGATAGAACGGCTCGAACTCAAAACAGAACAAATCAAAGAACGGGTAGAACGTTGCAACGGTTCTTGGGAAGATGCTTTCTTCGTCACACTGACCCGCAATTTAGGATTCGGACTCAACGGTGATACCTTTGAGCGTTGGGCCTATCGACTACCACTTAGAGCTGTAGATAAGCATCGAGATCATCTGATGCAGATAGAAGCTATCTTCTTCGGCACAGCAGGATTGCTCGAAGAACAAGAAGGAGATGATTATTATCTCTCACTCAAAAAGGAATACCGATATCTGAAACATAAGTTCGAGCTACCCGAGCCGATAGAAGAGCATCTCTGGCGACGTCTCAGAATCCGTCCGAACAACTTCTGCCATGTTCGCATTGCCCAACTGGCAGCTCTATATAATAAGGAGTACTCTCTCTTCTCCCGATTCATGGAAGCCGAGCAAGCCGCAGACGTCTGCAAACTGCTTGAAACCTCGACTTCTCCCTATTGGGATACTCACTTTTCTTTCACCCATCTGTCACCTCAGAGCAAAAAGAATTGGGGAGCCGGTGCCTTGCAACTCATTATCATCAACACTTTAGTCCCGTTTCTTTATGCCTACGGCAAACACAAAGGCAACGAAAGTCTTTGCG
This sequence comes from Bacteroidaceae bacterium, assembly GCA_036846645.1. GTDB lineage: Bacteria > Bacteroidota > Bacteroidia > Bacteroidales > Bacteroidaceae > JAAYUD01. The sequence goes on from DAIUBN010000078.1 coordinate 4,789, forward strand.
AAAGAGCTTTGCACTTTCTTTCCGAGATGAAAGCAGAGAACAATGTCATCATCCGTCAGTGGGAAGATATAGGAATAAAAGTCACATCGGCTGCCGATTCTCAAGCACTTATCCAATTAAAAAAGGGATATTGCGACAAACGAAAATGTTTGCATTGCCGCTTCGGATATGATTTTTTGAAAAGGCAATAATATCTTTCTATCACAACAGAAAAAAGCTGAATTATCTTTGTTCTGCTCCCGATTTGCATTATCTTTGTCCCAAATGCAATAATATATCAGCCTATGAAAGTCACTAGATTATTCATTGTTTTTCTACTGACGGCATTGCTATTCCATTGCAATAGTTCCGCGGCAATAACGTCCTTACAAGGGGGCGACAAAGATTTTGCATCGTTTATCAAGCACTTCACCGAGAGTGCGGCTTTTCAATATTCGCGAATAAAGTTTCCTCTCAAAACGCCTATCACGTTGATGGCAGATGATGGGAAGAGCGAGAAGACATTCGCCTTTACTAAAGAGAAATGGCCCTTACTCTCATCAGAACTGATGAAAGAGAAAAATGAATCTTCGCCTAACGGAGGTACTTATATTGCCAAATTTATCATTGATAATCCTACCCACAAAGAGTTTCAAGCTGGATATGAAGACTCGGAGATTGACTTGAAGGTAGTATTTGATTTGATTGACGATAAGTGGTTCGTGACAGACTGCTACACCGGTTGGTACAACTTCGAACTCTCCATCGGCGAATTCAAAGAAGCGGTGAGACATGTTCAAGTAGAGAATGCCACCTTTAGTAAAGTTCATCCATAAAAAAACGCACAGACTAATAATTAAAATAAAATGATTGTAAAGAAACTTAGTATCAGCAGTACAGACCTATCTACTGTCCCTTCGCAACTCGACAAAGCGGGTATAGCATTCCAAACTATCGGCAACGTCAACTGGAAAGAACAATTTCCGTATAAACCGCAAGCCGAATTCCGTATCGTTCATACCGACGACGCCATCGTCATCAACTATAAAGTAACAGAAAAGAGTGTCCGTGCCAAATACGACACCGACTGCGGCAACGTGTGGACCGACTCTTGTGCCGAGTTCTTTTCCATTCCGGCAGGAGATGGCATCTACTATAATATAGAATGCAACTGCATCGGAACCATTCTTCTCGCTGCCGGAGCAACAAGAGAAGGTAGAGAAAGAGCTCCAGAATCGGCACTACAACAGATTAAACGTTGGGCAAGCCTAGGACGCAAAGCCTTCGAAGAGCGCAAGGGTGAATGCACTTGGCAAGTAGCACTCTATATTCCCTACTCTGCCTTTTTCAAACACCACATCACTTCTCTCGATGGAAAACAAATCAAAGCCAACTTCTATAAGTGCGGTGACGAACTGGAAACGCCACATTTCTTATCGTGGAATCCCATCACGATAGAAAAACCCGACTTTCATCGCCCCGACTACTTCGGAACACTAGAGTTTGAATAAAGCTATAGGGCTTATAAAGCGTATCTACCTTATAAGCCCTATAAAAATTATTGAACCTCCCTGCCTGTAGCAATAAAGTAGGCTGTTCTACTATTCAGGTATTCGGCAACAGCTTCGGTATATTGGTCGCGAGCTTGTTGACTCTGCGTTTGAGCCCCCAACAAATCACTCATTGTTGATGTGCCGGCATGATAATAATCTTGGTTCAAGCGAAGATTCTCCGTAGATTTCTCAATACTTTTTTGAGCAAGTTGCAACTGTTTATAAGCGTTGTCCAAATCATTGTAACAGCTTTGCATTTGGATAAGCAACAGTTGTCTGCTATCGTCACGAGTTTGTTGCGCAATTTTCTCTGCCAGCTGCTGACGGCGCACTGTATGTCTGCCGCTCCACCAGTCACTTATTGGAATACTGACGGTAGCCAGCCCGATCACCTTCATGTGTCCGGCGTTCGATAAATCCTGATAAGCACCGGCTAAACCGACAGCTACAGTAGGCAACTGCTCCCCTCTCTTCAACTTTGTCTGAAGAGCATTGGCTTCTACATTCTTATCTAGCAACCGAGCTTCTACCCTATTATCTAGTGCCGTAGCATGGTCGGTTAGATACACCGCAGGATTGGGCAGATTCTCTGCCAACTTCTTATCTATTTCGTATTCTGTCCCTTCCAGACCGATATACTGCGCCAGCACCATCTTACAAAGTTTGATGCCATTCTCGAGTTTCAGCCTATTGGTCGCTATCTCATTCTGCTTTAGTTCTACGCTAAGCACATCGTTTTTGTTGGTGACACCCTCTTTAAAAGCATTCTCCGCATCTTGATGAATCTTCAAAAGTTGCTTGTCTACCACATCCAATGTTTTTTGTTTCTCATAAAGAGTCAGCAGTTGGTTGTAATACTGTTCGGTAGTCTTTAATATGTCATCACTCGATTGTTGAAGTTGAAGGCGGCGCACTTCTGTCTGCAACTTAGCCAGTTTATTTCCGTTGGTGATTTGCCCGCCGGCATAGATGGGCTGCATGGCCATCAGATTGACCAGTGTTCCGTGATTGATAGCCTCTAATGTATAAGAGGTAGGAAGTGCCGATAAAACAGACGGGTCGAGTCCTAGTTGGGTGACAATACCAGCCAATTGCTGTTGTGCATCCGATGACATACTCAAGTCCTGCTTCACCAAATAGTTGGAACGGAAATAAGTACCTGTTGCCGAAACAGTAGGAAAGTATTTCGTAAAAGCTTCCTTCTCCTGTTCTTTCGACTGGTCGATGGCCAACTTGCTATTTCTTATCTTCACATTGTTGCTCAATGCCATGTGCCGACATTCTGAGAGTGTGTAGACTTTCTGAGCCTGCAACAAAGCAGGTACAGAAAGCAACAACACAGCTATTATTGATATTTTTGATTTCATCATTATTTCTATTTAGTTATTCATCTTTGCCAATTTAAGATGGCGTTTTTTATCCTCAATTCTGAATATCATCCAATAACCGATAGGAATCATCGTGATAATAAAGAACATTGAGATGATTGTTCCAAAACAAACTACGATACCCATTGGCCCCCACATCGGAGAATTCTGAAGCACCATAGGTACTACGCCCATCGAAGCTGCCGCACTGGTCAGGAAGATAGGACGCATTCTACGCTGGGCAGCTTGCAGAGCAGCATGTTTGGCACTCATCCGGTGCTTTATTCGCAACTCTTCGGCATAGTCCACCATTATTATTCCGTTTCGGACAATGATACCCATCAGGGAGATAATACCCAATATTCCCGTCATACCAAGGTCTTGCCCCATAATCAGCACACCAAGAGCAGCACCTAGGAGAGAGAACAGCAGCGAGAACATAATGAGTAACGACATTTTGATATCTCTGAAATGGAACAACAATATGGCGAAGATAATCAATATCGATATGGCCAATCCGTTATAAATCTGTGGTCCATATTCCTCGTCACTGGCACGCTGTCCGCCGGCACTCACTATCACACCCTGCGGAAGATGAATAGAAGCTATATTATGTAGCACTTCGTCGGTCACCGAATTCAGATTGAGTCCTCGTTGAGTATCGGCATAAACAGAAATCGTTCTGATACCGTTTCTTCTCACAATCATTCCCTCATTCCAATCGGGCTTCACCTTTGCTATTTGCCGCAACGGAACATTCACTCCGGGCATCATTCCGCTCACCGTTGCATTACCCAGATCGTTTGGATGCTGCAATCCGCTATGATTATCTTTCAGCACTACATTGACAGGATAGTCACCTTCCCACAAAGTAGTGAGGGGTATGCCCGAGCCAAAGCGGGTAGCAAGATTCATCGACAGCAGCGTTTTGTTGATACCTAGGCGATTGGCCTCATCATTGTCCATCTCGACATCCATTCCCGGAGTAGTTCCTTCGAAGTTGCTGCGCACCAATATCAAATGAGGATTAGCACGCATCTGCTGCATCGCCTTGTCTACCGACTCATGCAGTTGTTGCAGATTGTCGCTACTGAAACGAATCTCTACCGGAGCTGTGGCATCCGAATAATCGAGCTGTTTGAAACGCACCATAGCATCACTGAAATAGGTAGAATATTTTGGTGTGAATTCGTCGAGAAGCTGCTCTGTATCTTTATCGCCACTAGTGTTGACAATGAACTGAGCGAAATTTGTACCGCCAATCTGTGGAGCATAAGATGTTTGGAAACGAGGAGAGCCACTGCCATAGAAAGTCGTCACATTGACCACCCGTTTGTCTTTCTTCAGCATATCACGAAGACTGTCGGCCACCAATGCCGTCCGTTCAATAGCTGTTCCGGTAGGCATATATATTTCTACAGCAAACTGATTACGCTCTGCCCGTGGCATCAATTTCTGAGGAACGATACTGAATAAGTAGGCTCCCAATACCACCGAAGCAACTCCTACTCCCAATGTGATAAAAGGATGAGCAAAACAAGTTTCAATGATTATGTTATAATATTGTTGTATATAGTCCAAGAATGTCTTCCGCTTCTTCTCTCCTTCGGCTTTCTTCAATCCTTTCTTGATGAAGGCAAACTGCATCCAGGGCACCAGGAACACCGCGATAAGCAAAGAAGCGCCCAACACGATAGAAACACCCAATGGGAACCACTTCACAAAGTCGTACATCATTCCCCTCATGGTGATGAGTAACGGGAAGAAAGTGATAGAGATGGCCAGCGTAGCACTGAAAATAGAAGAGAAAAACTCTTTGGCAGATGCAGAAGCTGCATGCCAACGACTCATACCATTATCAATCTTCTCGATATAGCAGTCGATAATGACTATAGAGTTGTCTACTATCATTCCAAGTGTCACGATAAGGGCAGCCAGCGTCACAGTATTGAGTTCTATACCCGAAGAATAGAATATTCCTAAAGCGATGAAGATGGTAATAGGAATAGTACTCGCCGCAACACTCGCCACCCTCATAGGAAGCAGCAACATGATAACCAATACTACCGAAAGAATAGCAATAAGCAATTCTTTGAGGAAGTCTACAATAGATGAGTTGACCACATTGCTTTGGTCGGTTATCGTATAGATAGAGACATCAGAAGGCAGCGTCTTCTTGAAGTCTTTCATAATGCCTTTCACCTTATCGCCGAATTTCACAATATTGCTGCCTTCATTCATCTCGACAGACAGCACAATACATTTCTTACCGTTGTTCTTCACGTAAGAGTCGGCATCGGGATACTCTCTTTTAATAGTGGCGATATCTCTCAGACGAATCACGTTTCCCGAAGGATCGGAATAAACAATCTGCTGCGCCACATCATTCTCGGTATTGAGTGGCGAAGTGAGATGAATAGGACGTACCGTATTCTTATCATCTACCGAACCACTGACAATAGTCATACCCTGAGCATTAAGACTACTCAATAGCGTTGCGGTATTTAGACCATAGTCCGACAGACGGTCCCTATCTATATAAACCCCTATCTGCTCTTGCTGCTCGCCATAAACTCTAAGATTGGCCATTTCGGGAATAACGCGAAGCCGGTCCTGAAGGTCGGTCATATAGTCGTGAAGTTCCCGATAAGTTTTATCCTTACTCTCCAAAGTAATCAGCATGGCAGAGGTATCTCCGAAGTCATCGTTGGCAATCAGTGCCAGCACTCCCGAAGGCAGACTACTCTTGAACTGACTCAAACGAATCTTGAACTTGCTCCAGAACTCATCCTTATTCTTCACATCGTCATTCAGCTCAACAAATACCAGACTCATACCATCTTTACTCTCGGAATAGGTCTTCTTTTTCTTTATCTCTTTGAATCCCCACAAGAACTTCTCGAGTGGTTTGGTGAGTTGCTCCTCTACTTCCTTCGTGTTGGCACCGGGATATACTCCTACTACCACCCCCTGACGAATAGTGAACGAAGGAAATTCATTTTTCGGCATATCTATCAGCGAATAGATGCCGAATACGATTAATACCGTAGCGAGCAGCAGCATGATACTTTTATAGTGCATCACGCTCTCCACGATATCCCTTTTTATATGCTTACTCATAATGTTCTGATTTTTGTTCCCTCACTCACCTTGTTCTGACCACTAACTATCACTGCGTCGCCATTGCTCAATCCTTCGGTAACTATCACACCGCTATTATTGGTTCCACCGGTTGTCACAATACGTTTTTGTGCTTTACCTCCTGCTGCTATCCAGACATAAGTATCACCGCCACTTATCAATACTGCTTCTTGGGGCACTACTATGGCCGAACCCCCACCCTGAGTATTGATCTCTGCACTGCATACCATTCCCGGTAGCAACTGATGTCCTCTGTTAGATAGTTGCAGTTTGACGTCGTAAGTATGACTCAGCACATTGGCCTGAACACCACGCTCTACTACCCGTCCCACGAAACGCCTTCCGCCAAGGGCATCGACAGTAAAACCGATGTTCTGTCCCATACGAATAGAAGATACTTCCTTTTCGGGAACAGAAATCTTCACTTTCACCTCGTCTATCTTCACTAGTTTGAAACATCCTATACCAGGAGCAACATTATTGCCTGCATCTACCATCCGCTTCGAGATATATCCCGAGAAAGGAGCACGAAGCACACAATCTGCCAGATTCTTACGAGCTATCCGCTCCGAAGCCTCAGCTTGAGACACTTGAGTTTGTATCTCGATGAACTTGATTTCGGGCAGACTACCTTTCTTATATAGCGACTCCATTCTACGAAAAGCATCGTGAGCCTGATTCAAAGTAGATTTGGCTATCAAATAGGTATTCATCATTGTCGACTTGTCGAGTACCGCCAATACCCCACCTTGCCTTACCGCCTTGCCTTCATCTGCCAACACCTGAGCTACAGTCCCCATGGTTGCAAAACTGAGTTGCGAACCGTATGACTCCTCTACTGTACCGACATAAGTGCGGCTGGCCGCATCGGTTGTCACCCCTACTGTCATTGTCTTGACAGGAACAATACTGGGCACTTCTGCTTTCGGCTTCCGTGCACATCCGGCAAGTACCATCATCCCGACTGCACATGCCAACAATTTGCTATTTACCATCTTCATCATGATTTATATTTTGTTCTATTTTGCGACAAAAGTAGAATATAGAGTGACTGCCATAAAGGGTGATTTTGATTTAAAATTGTTCGATTTTATAGATTAATAAATATTTCGTTTTCAATATTGGCCTATATGTAAGATAAACTACTATATTTGCGAAAAAAAGAAGATGTTCGATAAGTTTGATTTACCATTTCAATTCATGAAAATCACATCTGATTCGCCAGAGATGCTAAAGGCCAAAGATATGATGGACAATGTAGATATGGTAGGTATGGTACTATGTACTAAGGGAGAAATTACGGTTCAGATTGATTCCAACAGATACAAATTCACCCAATGTGACATGTATATCTTCCTGCCCTCTTTCTTTGTCAGAGTAGAATCAATAACCCCCGATTTCGAAGCAATAGTCATACAGACCAATTATGATTATATCATACCACTTATCAATAAGACAGTAGATATCCGAAGCCAGTTGCTCATGAGAGATGCTCCATGCATATCGCTTTCAAAAGAAGAATACACCAATATCACGTTGCTGATGAAATCGCTGTCAGAACGGATTATGCTCGAAAATACGTCCAACTTCAATGAAAGAAGAAAGAAAATAATGCGCGAACTTATCATATCGATGGGCACCACCCTTTGTTATGAAGTGGTCAACATATTCTTTTCAAATATTACTATCCAGCCCACACTATTAGACCGCAATGATGTAGTAGTTCAACAATTTCTGATAGCTCTTTATCAAAACTTCCGAATGCAGCACAATGTAGCTTACTATGCCCAACTTCTATGTCTTTCGCCCAGCTACTTTTCTACAGTGATAAAGAGCAAGACAGGCAAATCGGCTTTATCGTGGATTATTGAATTCATTATCAGAGACTCCAAACAGATGTTGCAATTCACTAACACCAGCATCAAAGAAATAGCTGTCCGCCTTAATTTCCCTTCTCAGACTTTCTTCGGCAAATACTTCAAACAATATGTAGGAGTATCTCCCAAAGAGTATAGAAAGGAACTAAGAAAAAAGTAAAAGGACTCCTACGACTTTCACCAACACTTATCTTCAGCCTAAGACGCTAAGGCAGAAAATGTTAAGGCTGACGAAACAAAAATTGGTATATTAGGGAGTATATCAAGTGGCTGAGTAATAGCTCGATAATACTTTTCATTTCTGCCGAACTCTGCATCGCAGCAAGTACCAACATGCTCATAATGTGTAAGTTATGTCACTTCAGCTTATACCATCTCATGGCTGCCTTCGACTTAATGTATTGATAATCAACAGCGATAGGCTGAATATAAGATATAGTGAAAGTCCCTGGAGGGGATTATTGTCTTATTAGGCAATATGCCTTATCAGGCTTATTTACCTTCTAAAAAATCGTCTTGAAGAAAATACTAAAACGTCTTCACGTTTCATCAGAAACTCCTT
>DAIUBN010000079.1:0-12876 GCA_036846645.1 Bacteroidaceae bacterium
AACCCTATACAATGTGAACAACTTGTCTCTGCAATCTGCCTTCTTGCAAGAAAACTATATCAAGACGATGCACCGCGAGTTTATCCATGTCTTGACACAGAAAATGGCTTACGATAAAGATTTCGACAAAATAAGTGCTGCATCATACGTCACCACCGATTGGTATAAAAAGACAAATGCCCAAGCTCTTTCGGCAGGCTTCATCACTCCATACGCGATGTCGGAAGCCAACGAAGACTTTGCCGAAACAGCCTCCATGTATCTTGTCAGCACTGACGAACAATGGACATCTTATATGAACACTGCCGGCACAAACGGGGCAGCCATCATCAACGAGAAACTTAAACTCGTAGAAACTTACATGAAAAGTTCATGGTCTGTCGATATCGACCTGCTACGAAGTGCTATATTGCAACGCATCAACGATATCGTGGCGGGAAAAGTAGACTTAACAACATTAAATTAGGTACAGCAATGCGGATATCATTCTTACATATTATACTTCTCGGCCTGACACTATCATTCTGTTCGTGCGTCGGCGATGAGAAAAGTCTGTTTGATACTTCAGCAGCAGAACGACTTAATCAGGCGATGACGAATTATCGAAGTGCACTACAGAATTCTTCGTACGGCTGGGCAATGGACTATTATCCATCCGACGGTTCGAGAGGAGGAAGAGTCTACACTGCCCTATTCGATGCAACTGGTGCAGTGACGATGTGCTCTGAAATGGATATTGCAGCAACAGCAACTACTCCTGCTATCTCGGCAGGCACCGAAGTGCAATCGCTGTATCAAGTGCTCTCCGAACAAAGTGTGATACTGACATTCGACACCTACAATCAGATGTTTCATTATTGGTCTGAGCCCATCGCGACTTGGGATCCCGACGGATATGCCAGCGACTACGAATTTATCTTCCAGCAGATGAGTGAGAAGAAAGATACTATCTCTCTGAAAGGAAGGAAATATGGCAATATCTTGAACATGTACAAACTTACCATACCTGCAACGGATTATGTAAAAAAAGCTATCGCTCAAAAGACAATGCTTGCCAATACTCCACGCTACCGAATGACGGTGAAAGGCAAAGACTATTTGATAAACTTCAATACCGTGACGCGTCAATTCTCGTACATCACAAGTGGCGACAGTACACACAATGCACCTTTTATTTCCACCGCCACAGGCTTCAGGCTCTACCTTCCTATCACAATAGATGGAATAAGTGCTCAGAGTTTCAACTACGACGAGACAGAAGGCAGTCTATCTAGTACGGACAAACAAATGGTGCTGCCCTCTCCTTCGGCAATAGAAAGATTTTGCGCTACTAATGGCAAATGGCATTATATCTTCAACTTTACAGATAGTACCGCAGAAATGAGCGGCGCACTATTCGGTCTACTCAAAGAAGCCAATGCAAAGGACATAGAGACGACGAAAGGCACCATCACCGACTTTTATATCGGCAAGATAAGACTAGGACAACCCACTTCCCTCGTTTGGAAAAGTAATGATAAAGAACGCCCCTACGAATGTAGCTATCTCACTACACTCCGCATTGTCGATAATGCGAAGCATCTTATATCTATCACTCCCACAGAAAAAGGAACCTTCTTCACTACCTACAGTTTTCTACAAACGATTGTCGACTACCTTGCAAAAGCTAGTCCATATACGATAGAATTCGATAACGATACGCTCCCCACTAAAGCCCGTCTAGTGAGTGCCGCCAATTCGGAGATTTGGTTTAATCTAAGCTTCTATTAATTTAGAAAGAATTGTATTTACAATAATACAATTTATTCAGAAAAAATCATTCATAGTTTCTGTATGATTAGTGATAACCATCATTAACCTTTTAATCCGTTAAAGACGAATAAGAAAAGTTGAAAAAGACGTTTCAAATCAATCGACAATTTCGAATTTAATTTATCTTTGCCGCTAAAATATATGGATATGAAAAAGTCAGTAATTAAAACAGTTGCAGTAGCTTTGCTACTCGTAGGTGCTTCTTCGGCAATGGCACAAACCGAGAACGGGTTTAAAGAATACAATGTTCAGAAAGATTTTAAAGACAATGCTTTCACTTACTTCACTACCGCTCCGATTCTTGCTTCGGGAGATAAAGATGCTAGTAATGCCATGACCATCGGTTGGGGAGCGATGGGCAATATATGGGGTGGAAAACGCCCGACGGTAACTGTTTATGTGGCCCAGACACGCTATACATTGCAATTTATGGAGAAATACAAATACTTCACAGTAATGCAATTTTCCGACCCGAAGATTATGAGATATCTCGGTAGTCACAGCGGTCGTGATGGAGACAAAGCCAAAGCATTGGGATTGCATGTGGCATATACCAAGAACGGAACACCATATTATAAGGAGGCTGACAATATCATAGAATGCGAGATTATGTATGGTTCTAAGCTACAAGAATCAGGTTTCCGCAACGACGTTCCAAAGAATATGTATAAAAACTTCCCCGCCGGCATTCATTCTATGTACATTGGCGAAGTAGTAGGTGCTTGGAAGAAGTAAGTTTATCATCGTTCAAAACATAAAGCCTCTGGTTTATCTATATTTTTCAAATCAGGCTTTTGATTTAGTAATCAAAAACTCTGATTTGAAAAGTATTCTTTCTGCTAGTTTTCTTCAGAAGTGAAAAAGTTTTCTTCTTTTTTTGTCGCTACTTTTTCCCTCATCGTTAGCTGACTTATCTTTCTTCTCGTCGAAATAAGAGCCCTGTTCAATTGCCTCATCATTGAAAAGGCACTCATTATAATTAATTCTAGAACAACGCTCTCGTCTGAACATATTCTTGGTTTCTTCTGCATTTTCTGCGAATTGCAAATGGTTGTCAATGCCCATTGTTCCTGCTATCCCTTCTACATCAAGATTGTCGGTACCGATAAACGTGAAAGTCCATTTCTGCTGTTTAAATTTGTCAATCAGCGTTTTTATCATCTTCAGGTTGTATTCTTCCGAACAGTTTTCTTCACCATCGGTGATAATCGTCACCAGTACATTGTCTTCAGTTGTAGTCTGCGCATTGAGTTTCGATATGCCCATGCCTATCGCATCGTAGAGAGGCGTACCCCCTCCAGGGCAATAATCTTTATTGGACAACTGATGAGCCTTGTCGGCCAATACATTATCGTATATCAGTGTTTTATGAGTGCTATCGAATGTCATCAGCGTGACGTGCTGTTCCATCTCGGGATGAAGCTGTTGCAGTTTACAAATCGTCTCTAACGTTTCGTTCATACCTGCCAGTGCCTGTTTCTCTATCACACACATCGAACCACTCTCGTCTACAATAATCAAATTGAATACTCTTTTCATTTTTCTTTAATTTTTAATGTGAAACTTCTATCATTAACCGGTTATATCTATTAAAAGAAATAAAGAGCACAAAAATTAAGCAATCATCAAAATATTTTATTTACTTTGCAAATATATGAGAGTAGGATTGACAGATGAAGAGATTATCACTGGCTTGCGAAACCGCGACAGTGAAATAACGAAGACGTATTTCTATGGATACTGCCGCATAGCTTATTATATCTATCAGCAGAAATATGAATTGCAGTTGAAACCCGAAATGGATTTCTACTCTCTTGCCCACGAATACTATCTGTCTTTAGATAAACACAATTTCAAACAACTCGAAGACCGCAACTCTTCCCTTTCACTCCGCACATGGATGATCAACGGGTTCCGTTTCGTGATACTCGACAGACTGAAATCGCTGGAGAAGTCACAGCGCATGGAAAGTTTGGAAGAACGTGTACAACAATCCAATCTGCAATTCGACATCGTGGATAATAATTTCAATGAAATTGTGAGGCAAACCATAGAAGAGATCTGTGATTCGTATTATGGAAGAGATTCGCGAGAGGCAATCATACTCAAAATGATGCTGATAGAAGGTTTTCAAGGCAAAGAGGTCGCTGTTCAGATGGGCATGACGCCCTCGGCAATCACCCAACGTTATCATAAGATGATGAATACGGTGGTCATTCCCTATTTCAAGCACAACTTCAATACTCCATCGATATTATACGATATCAGAGTGGAAGATGATTATAACTACAATGAAGTAGAAGCAGAAACGCCGAGTATTTCCAGGCGTTATTTGGGGCATATATTATTCTCTAGGAATTCAGTAAAAGAATCTCCTAAGCGCATTGCCCCCGACCATATCACAGAGCTTCAGCCCGACGAAGTTTTTGTCTTCGGTAGCAATCTGATAGGACTTCACGGAGGCGGTGCCGCCCGAATGGCTCGTCTGTATTTCGGTGCCGTGATGGGACAAGGAGAAGGTCTGCAAGGGCAAAGCTATGCTATTCCTACGATGCAGGGAGGAGTAGAAACGATACGTCCTTACGTTGATAAGTTCATCAAATTTGCCAAGGAGAATTCGAAGAAGCAGTTCCTCGTCACTCGCATCGGATGCGGCATTGCTGGCTTCGAAGTTGAAGATATTGCACCACTATTTAAAGAGGCGCTAGGGCAAAAGAATATCTATTTGCCAAAAGATTTTGTAGAAAGTTTGCAAGACTAATAGGGCATTATAGGTCTTACAAGTCTGATGAGACTAACAAACCTTATAAGGCTGATACAATTTCGCTAAATGAACTTATCCTTCACTCCTTTTATCGAGCATCTCGTATCCTTTGAACTGTTCGTGAGGAAATACAAAGTTCTGGTCACCAATATTACCACTTCTGAAGCGTGATATCTTCACGGTAGTCCAGAAGAAAGCCACTTTGATGCGCAAGCTGATAGGATAGTAAGTTTTACCATCTATGAGTCCTTCGACTTCACGAATACCAAAATACTTTGCATTCTTCAGCTTCATGGTTATCCTAAAGTCTCCCTTCTCGGGCAACCAGCTATATTCAAAATCATTCAGATTGTACTTGAACTTAGACAGGTATTTATCTTTCTTATCCGAATCGGCTCTATAAATTTCTACTTTCTTCTTCTTTCTATCTACCATATATGCCGTCACTCCATCGTTCCACGAAGCATAGCGTTCTTCACTGTATCGCATCTTCTTTCCTTTATATACAATATCGCCGGCAGTTCTATAAATGCCAATGATATTCACATCATAATGAAGTGTTGAGCCTTGCGCACCAAACACCATCTGATAAGTACGATTGAAGATATTGCGGGCTTGCTGGGCATTGGTAACATTCTGCGCTATAGTATCAACACAAAGTGACAAGCAAAAAAAAGTGATCAATGCCGTACATATAACTGAAAATTTCTTTAGCATAACGATTCATTTCTAATGAGACGGCAAAATTAGACATTTTTTTCGAGACAATGAGTTATTGACCACCCTAAAATAGAACTAATGGTTTATTTTTATATTCTAAATGTTATATCATCAAGTATCGAACACTTTATCTATCAACTCTACAAACTCTTTGTAAGCATAAGTATCTCTAAGTTCGTTCAACGCTTCAGCCAGTTCATGATATCGCCATCCGTGCATTTTGGGATCTTTCACATGGAAAATATTCCAGAAATCAGGTCCTTGTTGTACCACATCTCGAGCAATGGCACGCATATTCGACAACTTATCTCCCATCGTCACAATCTTAGCATCAAGAGATGCTGTTGCCAATCGTTCGAGCGCCTGTTGTTTGCGTTGCACCCAACTTTCTTCTTCACTTACGTTCTCTATCTCGGCATCGCTCTCTATTTCTACAAGACTGGCAACTCTATCTCCAAACTCTGCTCTTATCTGCTCGACAGTGACATCAGTATCTTCTACAGTATCATGCAAGACTGCAGCCGCCAATAACTCCTGGTCGTTGGACATAGTAGCAACAATCGCCATAGCTTCCAAGGGATGAACGATATAAGGGAAGCCTTTACCGCGACGTTCAGTATCTGCATGAGCTCTAACCGCAAAAATGATAGCACGGTCCAATAAAGAGGTATCAATATATTTGTTTGCCATAGACTGAAGTATATTTAATTCTTATAAAGCATTTCCTAATTTCTTTCTCTCCATCTCGTTCACTACGACGGCACAAGCAGCATCACCAGTAATATTGAGTACCGTTCGCCCCATATCAAAGATGCGGTCTACACCAGCTACCAAAGCAATACCTTCTACTGGAAGATTGACACTTGTCAGTACCATGGTAAGCATCACTACTCCCGCTCCTGGTACACCAGCCGTTCCGATGGACGCAAGAGTTGCCGTGAGTATGATAGTAAGCATTTGCCCCATGGTCAGATCGATGCCGAAACATGAAGCGATGAAGATAGAACAAACACCTTGATAGATTGCTGTACCATCCATATTGATAGTAGCGCCAAGTGGTATGACAAAAGAAAATACACTGCGGCGTACACCCAATTTCTCCAGACAGTTCATATTAATAGGTATCGTGCCGACCGATGAAGACGATGCATAGGCAAACAGCATGGCAGGAAACATTCCTTTGAAGAACCGCATCGGACTCATCTTGCCCAGAAACTTGACCAAAGCGGAATAGACAATTGTAGCATGAAGAATATAGGCTATATAAGCTACAAGAATAACTATTGCCAAGGAGCCGACTATCGAAGGGCCATTCTCTGCAATGACAGGACACAACAGACAGAACACGCCGATAGGAGATATCTTGAGAATAATCTCCATCACCTTCTGAATAACGGTGTTGAAAGCAGATACTATATTAGTCACCATCTTGCCCTTCTCGCCACCGGTCATCAGTATGCCGAAACTCAACAACAATGCAATCACAATGATTTGAAGCATCAATCCTTCCGAGAAAGGCTGAACGAAATTAGAAGGGAAGATATTGACAACCGTGTCCATCGCATCCAGTGGAGGAGCGGTTTTGAATTTTACATTAGAAGTAGAAAGAATAGGAAACCATTCTTTTCCGAAATTGGCTACCACCAATCCCAATGTGATAGCAAACAATGTGGTGAGCAAATAAAAGACAATAGCTTTCCATCCAATAGAACCCACTTCGCGAATATTGCGCAGAGATAACACTCCATCCATTATAGATAACAGTACCACGGGCGCAACGATAAACTTAAGTAGGTTAAGGAAAATAGTACCGAATGGTTTGATATAAGTTAGAGCAAAATCGGCATGTCCCATCATCATTAGTCCGACAAAGACAGCCAGAATAGTGGCTATTAATATCTGCCACAGCATTGATATTTTAAACAACTTCTTCACGATATCAAATATTAATCATAGATATAATTTCACAAAGATAAAATAAGAATTGACCATTACAAAACAATTAATAATGAATAAGTGAATCTGATAATTTAATCTGTAATTCTGGTATAAAGCCACTTTGATATTTGCCATATTTTTGTACTCGAAATAAAAGAGAAACAAAATATGTAGGATATGGCAAAAACATTAATCGCGTATTACTCTCGTCGCGGAGAGAATTATGTAAACGGAAATCATAGAAATGACTAAATAAACAATTTTACAATGAAAAAAGAAGTAGCAGTATTGTTTGGTGCGGGTAGCATAGGTCAAGCTATCGTTCGCAGAGTAGCAGCCGATAAACATATAGTATTGGCAGATTATAGTATCGACAATGCCAATAGAGCAGCTCAAACATTAGAAGATGCAGGGTTTGAGTGTACAACAATAAAAGCAGATCTCGGCAGCAAAGAAGATATTTTGAAAGTAGTAGAGGAAGCCGTCAAATGGGGAGAAGTCAAGAATGTAATCAATGCGGCAGGTGTATCGCCTTCCCAAGCTTCTGTCAGTGAGATACTGCGAGTAGATATGTACGGTACCAGTGTGTTACTCGAAGAATTCGGAAAAGTAATTGCCGAAGATGGCTCGGCAATCATAATTTCCTCACAAAGCGGTCATCGTCTGCCTGCCTTATCATTAGAACAGAACGAAGCTTTGGCAACATCAAATCCTGAAGACCTACTCAAATTAGATTTCGTGATGGCCATCACCGATACATTAAAAGCCTATCAATACTCAAAGCGTTGCAATGTACTCAAAGTAGCCTTCGAAGCTACCCGTTGGGGCAAACGTGGAGCCACAGTTAATAGCATATCTCCTGGCATCATTATCACTCCTCTAGCCAACGACGAACTTCACGGCCCACGCAAAGACGGTTATCTGAAAATGATAGAAGCCAGTCCTGCAGGTAGAGCCGGTACTCCCGACGAAGTAGGCGATTTGGCAGAGTTCCTGATGAGCAGTCGTGGACGCTTTATCAGTGGCACAGATATTCTTATTGATGGTGGCACAACCGCCAGCTACTGGTATGGAGACTTGCAATATTTAAAGGCTACGCATTAAAAATGAGAGGCAAGGACAATGAAGCATCCGCTTGTAACCATTGTTGATAAGCCAGAATCTTTCTGCAGTAATAAATGCAATTATCACATTATTGTAATCAGAAAGAGTGAAAGCAAGGAGAATCTACTATTCGGTAGAAGTTATAAGGATTTCCGTAGTACGACAGTCAGCTTTTATCTTCCCTTTCAAAAGATTGATTTATCTGAATGTAGATTTCTCATTGCTTTCGATAATGATTATCTCGACAATGTATGCGATGAATTCTCTCTATTTGAGTTCAATGACAAAGAGTCTCTTCATCTTTCAGAAAGTGACGATATGCTGCTAACATCTACCGTCGAACTCATCAAAACCGAACTCCAGCATGATATTGACACATCTACACGATCCGTTCTTCGCGACCATATTCATCTGCTGCTCAACTACTGCAAGCGGTTTTACAAATATCAACTTATTCTTAGAGAAAAAGAGAACAAAGAAACCATTGGAAAGTTAGAGAACATTGTAAGCAACTATCTCAAGACTGATATGATGTTGATAAAACAATTGCCCACAGATGACTATATCGCTACTCTTCTAGGGCATACAAACGCTTATCTCAATGCTTTGACCAAAGAGATTACGGGCAAAACAATAGCAGAATACACAGGTCTGCTATTTCTAAATGAATGTAAAAACAGAGTGATTCGCACAACGCTGCCCATTACGGAAATTGCGTATCAAATGGGATTCTCTTCGGCATATTCCTTCAGAACTGTATTCCGACGACTCACAGGCAATGCCCCTTCCTATTATAGAAGATATAATAAATGTAGATAATTTTGGTGATAAATAGAATATAAACTATCTTAGCAATGAAAATAATAGCAGGCAACATGATTAACTTCGAGACCATACAAGATTTCAATAGCATGCTGGGTGTGCGTACTCAACATCCATTGGTGAGCGTTGTCAATCAATACGAAGCCCAACCTATGCAGCACATGCAACATACCATGAGCTTTTATGCGGTATTTTTGAAAGACGAGAAGAACTGCGAACTGACATACGGCCGCACTAAATACGATTACGACAAAGGCTCGGTAGTTTGTCTGGCACCAGGTCAGGTTATCGGTATCGAAGGAGATGAGATATTCCAGCCTCAAGGTTATGCTCTCTTCTTCGACCCCGAACTTATTCATGGCACCTCACTAGGCAAACGCATCAAAGAATTCACTTTCTTTTCTTACGAGGTAAACGAAGCACTGCATCTTTCCGAAGAGGAGCGGGAGATGTTTATCAATTGTCTGAAAATGATATCTACCGAACTCGACCACAGCATCGATCATCTTTCAAAACAGATGATTACCGGTTATATCGAATTGTTGCTCAACAACTGTCTACGGTTCTACGAACGCCAATTCGAGACGCGCAGAAAATCTACTTCGGATATTCTCGTTCGTTTCGAGACATTGCTTGATAATTACTTCACTGATAAAAATGCCGAGAAAAATGGTCTTCCTACCGTATCTTATTGCGCTTCCAAACTCTGTTTGAGCACCAATTACTTTGGCGATCTCATCAAGAAAGAGACAGGAAGAAGTGCTATGGACCACATCAAAGCCAAGATTCTCAACGAAGTAAAAGAAGCATTGGGCAATAAAGAGAAGAACATCACTGAAATCAGCTACGAACTCGGTTTTCAGTATCCGCAGCATCTTAGCCGTTTTTTCAAGAAAGAAGCAGGTATTACTCCAGCTAAATATCGCGAGCAAATGGCCATTTAATTATATAAACAATGATAAGAAAAGCTATTAAAGAAGACATACCGGCAGTAGTCAGGATATACAATCATATTCATCAACAAGAGAAAGAAGGCTTGGTTCATATCGGTTGGAAATCAGATATCTATCCTACCGAAGATACAGCTATCGCAGCATTAGAAAGAAAAGATCTCTTCGTGTTCGAATCAGATAATGAAATTGTAGCATCTGCCATCATCAATAAGACACAAGTGCCCGAATATATCAACGGCAACTGGCTATATACCGCCAATGATGACGAAGTAATGGTGCTGCACACGTTGGTTGTAGACCCCGTTTCTTCCAGTCACGGCATTGGGAAGCAGTTTATTGCCTTTTATGAAGACTATGCCCGCCAGCATAGTTGCAAGGTTTTGCGCCTTGACACGAATGCCGTCAACACCATAGCACGTCATCTCTATCCTCATCTTGGCTATCGCGAAGCAGGAATCGTGCCTTGCATTTTCAATGGCATAAAAGATGTTCAGTTGGTATTATTCGAAAAAGAGATACCAATGCATGAAATATAAAAAATAACAGATATCTTTGCAGCTCATTATATCAATAAGTAACTAACATTATTATGCAAAAGTTTATTATTATGAGCTTCTTCACTTTATTATGCAGCATCTTCGGATGCCAGGCGCAAAACAACAAGTTCAAATCAATGTCTGTTGATGAATTCGAAAAATGTATTGCCGATACTTCAATCGTACGTCTCGATGTTCGTACTGCCGATGAGTATGCAGAAGGGCATATCCAAAAGGCATTAAATATTAATGTGTTGCAATCAGATTTCAAGACGAAGGCATTGTCCACACTACCTAAAGACAAAACCATCGCTGTATATTGCCGAAGTGGCAGACGCAGCAAGATGGCAGCAAACATCTTATCTGAGAACGGTTTCAACGTAGTCGAGCTAAGCACCGGCTACAACGGTTGGACGGGAGCCGGTAAAGCGGTAACGAAGTAAAAGGCAACAAAAGAAAATGAAACGTACTATAATCGACATCAATAATTGGGAACGTAAAGAGATATTTCAATATTTCAACAAATTTCAGAATCCTTACGGTGGATTGACAGCCCCTGTTGATGTGACACAGGTATATAATGATGCCTATCTCAATCATCGTTCTTTTTATCTGACCATGCTGCACCACATCCTTACCATCATCAATCATGAGGAAGATATGGAATGCTTCAGAATGAGAACCGAAGGAGACGACGTTGTTGTGTACGACAAGCTGAATGTCGGTCCTACATATCTAAGGAAAGACAAGACTGTAGCTTTCACGTTTTATGAATACTTTGAAGATATTGATAAGTTTATCAGCGAAGCCCGACGCAAAGAAGAAGCAGCCCAGCATACTACAGGTCTGAACTATATGGCAGAGAATGATAGCCCCAACCTATTATTCTTTACCTGTGTTCCCTGGATAAGCTTCACTCAGATTATAGAACCCAAATTTTCATCAACAGATAGTGCACCGCATATCTCTACCGGCAAATATTATTGGAAAGAGAAGGACTCGCTGATGATGCCCGTATCGGTTTGTCTTCATCACGGGTTCGGCGATGGCTATCATATTTCTAAGTTTCTGAATTTACTATCAGAATATCATCCTTTATAATACTGATTCATTTGAAGAACTCTTCTAGCAGTTCTTTGCAATGTTCCGGCAATATGATATGATGATTTCCGATAGGATTGGTCAAGAAATAAGCAGCTTTGGACTTATCTGATAGCTGTATGACCTGTTGTGTACGACACAGATTGGCTTCAGATTGATTGTGTACCAATCTTCCTTCTTCCGCAAAATACCGGGAGAGGTTGCCTGCTACTTTAAATATTGTGATGTCTACCTCGGCCATATAGCCTCTGATACCTACACCGATGCCCGACTCGAAGTGAGTATCGAGTTCGTAACGATCCACCATATTGAAGGGGATAGTACAATGTGCAAACAGCAATTCTCCCGTTTCGGGGTTGATACGAGCGGGATTGGCTTGAAAGCCCGAAATGCCAAGCAACGAGCGAGATATTATCATCGACAACAATGCTGGCACATCGCCTTCGCAACCAGCAGCTATACCTTCGGCATTCAACTTTGCCAAGGCGATACAGCCTGTATTATGAACCAATGAGAGCAAATCAAAACATCTGATAGTCAATCCCTTCAGACGATAGTCGGCTACTATCTTCTTCAATCCCGAATAGATATGAAGAGCACCCGGAATAGATTTCTTGATATCATCATCTGGTGCTTTATCTGTGAGCTGGTCATCAGTGCATTCACTCACTGCATTCATCGCGTTGATGAGTTCAGACATCGGGATATCAATCAATTCGATGCCCAAGCTATCGAGTAACACTTTCTTATCGGCATAACTAGAGATGAGCCAGTCCGAAGGTTCGCCAACAACGCCAAGTCTACAACCTTTCAACTGTTTGCGCGCATCTCCTACTCTGCACAGCAAGTCTATCTTATGAGTGATATACTTCGTATCTCCATGAATAATTTCACCTTTTACATCGTTCTGGCGAAGATAGGAAAGAATCTCCATAGATGCCGCCAACGAGTTGCTCTTGCCCGAAGTAAGCAGATAAACTGGTTGTTTGGATTTAGATAGGAGCATCGGCAAATGTTCTTTGAACAACCCTTCGGTACCACCTGTGCAGATATATATCAGACTGAGCGAATGACTTCCATAATCGGCAAAGTCGTCACCTTTCAACTCGAAATTGATGTTTAGACT
>DAIUBN010000080.1:0-12854 GCA_036846645.1 Bacteroidaceae bacterium
CCATATCATACGGATTGTTTAACGATATTAAAACTATAGTAACGTAGTACAATCTAAGGACATTTCCAAGTATATTTTCTGTAACTTTGCAATCGTTTTACTAATACACTAATTTTATTTGTGATGATGATAACGAAAAAATCTAAACTATTCTGCACTATATATCTCTGCTTGATAGCTGTTTCTTTTATCGGTTGTAGTAAGGATGATGGAATAAAAGAGTTGAAACTTTCTACTACCACCGATACCGTTTATACCGATAGTATTGCATATACTTTTGATATTGTATCTGGTAATGGTAACTATCAAGTTACGGTAAACTCTGATGGTGACAGATCTTCTTCGACGAAGGCCATCGTAAAAAACAATCATGTAAGTATTAATCTGTTGAAGCCTTCCACTCAAGTAACGGTGACAGATGCTGCCGGCCAATCTGCTAATCTAGAGATTGTATCCAACAACAAATCACTGGCTACAATGGAAACTTCTGTAGGAGTATCGTATGGATATTATCTAAAATCAAAATTAAATTGGGGTAATGGTGGATATCGCATTTTGAGCCAATCGAATGATGTGGCTTCGGTAACAATAGACGATGAAGGACATTATATAGCCAAGGGACTTCGCTCTAGCGGCAGTACAACCCTATTGATTTCAGATGAGCGTGGTACTACCAACTATATGACGATAGAAGTTGGAAACGGAGCCAATATCACCAATGATGCACTGACCTATAGCATTCCTAAAAAAGAGGCATGGGGCATTTTCACCTTTCCTATTAAATATGGTGTAGGTGATTGGAAAATCGTTTCTTGCTCAGATGCGCTCCGTAATCCTTTCTTAATAGTACTCTCGAAAAATGAATATGCAGACCAAGATGTGCTGCAAATATCCATACCCAAAGAGAGCGAAATGCCTTTGACAGTACAACTTGAAGATAGGGCCAGCAACCACACAACACTGACCATCAATACGAAATAATCCCTTTAAAAAGGATATCTTATAAAAAATAAAGCCAGTCGAGAAAAATCTTTCGGCTGGCTTTAATATTATATATGTTATGAATCTTTCTAAACTTCTTCGCCTATCAATGTGGCAGAAGTAGATGAGGTGATGCGGACATTGACAAAATCGCCAACATGATGATTGCCTCTATTGAATACAACAACACGGTTTTGCTCCGTTCTGCCAAAGAGCTGTTCACGAGAGCGTTTTGAAACGCCTTCAACAAGAATTTCAAAAGTCTTGCCAACGCAGCGCGCATTAGAATCGGCAGAAAGCTGGTTTTGCAATTCAATAATCTCGTTGAGCCGACGGATTTTCTCTTCTTCGGGAATATCATCGGGTAGATTCTTTGAGGCAAATGTACCGGGACGCTCTGAATATTTGAACATAAAAGCTGAGTCGTAGGCACATTCCATCATCAAAGAAAGAGATTGACGGTGGTCATCTTCGGTCTCGCCACAGAATCCGCAGAAAATATCGGTAGACAGTCCGCAGTCGGGAATAATTTTGCGAATGGCAGCCACTCTATCCAGATACCACTCTCGGGTATACTTTCGGTTCATAGCTTTCAATATTCTTGAACTTCCACTTTGAACCGGAAGATGAATATGCTTGCAGACATTGGGAACGTCGGCAATAACATGCAGCGTTTCGTCACTCATATCTTTTGGATGAGAAGTGGTGAAACGAATACGCATTTTGGGAGCTGTCTCAGCCACTGTTCTAAGCAGCATCGGGAAAGTGACAACACTGCCGTCTTCGCGTTCGAAACGATAGGAGTTGACATTTTGCCCAAGCAATGTGATTTCTTTATAGCCTTTGGCCTCGAGGTCGCGCACTTCATTGAGAATACTCTCCACATCGCGGCTCCTCTCTCTTCCTCTAGTATAAGGAACAATGCAATAGGTACAGAAATTATTGCAACCTCTCATGATGGAGACGAAACTCGAGATGTGGTTACCACAAATATGAGACGGGATAATGTCTCGATAGGTCTCAGTCTTCGATAATTCTACATTGATAGCTTTCTGTCCTGCCTCTACCGAAGAAATCAAATCGGGCAGAGTGAGATAAGCGTCCGGTCCGGCAACAAGGTCGACATGATGATTCTCTATCAAATCTTCCTTGACATGCTCTGCCATACAACCTATCACACCGATAATCAGCTTATGTTTCTTGCGAAGAGCATTGAGTGCTTCGAGCCGATTATAGATTTTCTGTTCGGCATTCTCTCGCACCGAGCAAGTATTGAGGAATACAGCATCGGCATTGTCGAGTGTATCGGTCACTTCGTAGCCGGCAATTTTCATCACCGATGCCACGACTTCACTATCTGCCACATTCATCTGGCAGCCATAGGTTTCGATGAAGAGTCTCTTCTCTTCTTTGGCGGTTGCGGATTTAAAGTCCGTTCCCGTTTTTTCGTTTGTCATATATATTATTATTGAATAGAATATTCTACATCCTTTCAGGCACCTCGATGCCGAGTAGTCCCATACCCAGCTTGATGACTTTGGCGATATTAGCAGAAAGCACGATACGGAAGATGCGAACTGCTTCGTTCTCTTCACGAAGAATGCTGAAGTCATGATAGAACTGGTTGTACTCCTTCACCAAGTCATAAATATAGTTGGCAATGGTTGACGGACTATAGTCTGTACCAGCCTGACGAACGGTAGCAGCAAAATCTGCCAGCATCTGGATGAGCACTTCTTCCTTCTCGTTGAGTAGCAAATTGGTGGGCAATTCGGCAGGAACAGTAATCTTCATCTCGGCAGCCTTGCGGAGCACCGACTGAATACGGGCATAAGTATATTGAATAAAAGGACCGGTATTGCCGTTGAAATCGATAGACTCTTTCGGGTTGAAAGTCATATTCTTTCGAGCATCCACTTTCAGAATAAAGTATTTCAAAGCACCGAGTCCTACGATACGAGCAATATTATCGGCTTCTTCTTGAGTCAGTCCATCAAGTTTACCCAATTCTTGAGAAGTCTCTTTAGCGGTCTTCACCATTTCGGCTATCAAGTCGTCGGCATCTACAACAGTTCCCTCACGAGATTTCATCTTTCCTTCGGGAAGCTCTACCATACCATAGGAGAAGTGAACCAAATCTTTTCCCCATTCGAAGCCAAGACGATCGAGCAAGATAGAAAGAACTTGGAAATGATAGTTCTGTTCGTTGCCCACTACATAGATCATCTTGTTGATAGGATAATCTTTGAAACGCTGTTCGGCAGTACCGATATCTTGTGTCATATAGACCGAAGTGCCATCTTTACGAAGTAACAGTTTTTGGTCGAGCCCTTTATCTGTAAGGTCGGCCCAAACTGAACCATCGTCTTTTTTGAAGAACAGACCCTTGTCCAGTCCTTCGAGCACTTTCTTTTTTCCTTCGAGATAAGTATTCGATTCATAATATATCTTATCGAACGAGATACCCATCTTCTGATAAGTTTCGTCGAATCCGGCATAAACCCATTCGTTCATCTTTTCCCAAAGGGCACGAACTTCAGGGTCACCGGCCTCCCATTTCACCAACATAGCATGAGCTTCTTGAATGAGCGGCGCAGAAGCTTCAGCTTCTTCTTGCGTCATTCCTTTCTCTTCCATGAGCTGTTTGACCTGAGCTTTATAATGTTGATCGAAAGCTACATAGTAGTCACCTACAAGATGATCGCCTTTCTTACCAGACGATTCGGGCGTTTCGCCGTTGCCATATAACTTCCAAGCCAGCATAGACTTGCAGATATGGATGCCACGATCGTTTACTATATTAGTTTTGACTACCTTATTTCCGTTTGCCTTCACAATCTTGGTCAGAGAGTTACCGAGCAGATTGTTTCTCATGTGACCTAGGTGAAGCGGTTTGTTTGTATTAGGAGAAGAAAACTCTATCATTACCAACGGAGAATTGTCGGTAGGTTCAGTAATGCCATATTGTTTGTCGGCGTTGATATCATTGAGCAGACTAATCCAAGCAGAAGAAGCAATGACGAGATTCAAGAAACCTTTGATGACGCTAAAATCTTCGATATTAGCATCATTGGCTTTTAAATACTCACCAATTTCTGTTGCTGTTTGTTCTGGGCCTTTCTTGGACATTTTCAAGAAAGGGAAAACCACTAATGAAAGATGTCCTTTGAACTCTTTTCTGGTTTTCTGCAATTGGATTCTCTCTGCTGGAACATTTTCGCCATATAGCGCCTTTAGCGCAGCGATGACCGATGGAATTAATTTATCTTCTATCTTCATAATCAAACTGTTTTGGGGTGCAAAGTTACGATGTTTATAACGAAAAACATCCTAAAATAATGAAAAAGAATAAACTGAACTCTGTTTTCATATCGTATACCGATAATATTTTGTATTTTTGCCAAATAAAATTATAATTATTATTTTATGAATGCATTTTCTACACCACCGGTTACAAAGAACATTATCATTATTAATATTTTGGTGTTTGTAGCAACCCTGGTAGCAGCACGATATGGAGTTGATTTAACCACCTATCTAGGTCTACACTTCTTTCTTGCCAAAGATTTTAATGCCGCTCAGCTAGTGACTTATATGTTTATGCACGGCGGCTTTGCCCATATCTTTTTTAATATGTTTGCCGTATGGATGTTTGGTAGGATACTAGAACAGACATGGGGTCCAAAGAAGTTCCTTACCTATTATATTATATGTGGTATCGGTGCTGGTCTTATCCAAGAAGCTGTTCAATATGTTTATTACATCACGGTATTGTCGAGCTATGCCGGAGTCAACACGGGCTTGGGAGTTATTTCTATGGCATATCTTAATATGATGACTACTGTAGGAGCTTCTGGTGCCGTATATGCTATCCTTTTAGCTTTCGGTATGACTTACCCTAATGATAAGATGTTTATATTCCCGCTACCTTTCCCTATCAAAGCCAAATGGTTTGTAATAGGATATGCAGTAATCGAATTGGTATCAGCAATTTCTAACAATCCGAATGATAATGTAGCCCACTTTGCCCATTTGGGAGGTATGCTAATCGGATTAATAATAATATTGTATTGGAAGCATAAGAATAAGAATAGTAACAATGGGAACTATTATTACTGATTTAAAAGAAAAATTTCGTAACGGAGATATTGTTGTTCGACTTATATATATTAATGTAGCGGTATTTATCGTTACCTTTCTTGCCGGCGTTGTATGTAAGTTGATGGGATGGGGAGAAATTGGTTCTTTCTCATTCCTTGCTTTTCCTGCGTCTTTCGATAAATTTCTGCTTCAACCATGGTCCATCATTACCTATATGTTTATGCATGGCGGAGTATGGCACATCTTATTCAATATGCTCTGCCTGTATTGGTTTGGCGAGATCTTCCTGATGTTTTTTTCTACCAAGCATCTCAGAGGTTTGTACTTCTTGGGCGGTATTGCCGGTGCAGTACTCTTTATGCTGAGTTATAATATTTTCCCCTATTTCCAACCGGCAATTGACTCTTCGGTCGTAGTGGGAGCATCGGCCTCTATACTTGCCATTATCATTGCTGTAGCATATAGACAGCCCAATTATCGTGTCCAACTGTTTTTGATCGGGAATGTCAGCCTTAAATATTTAGCACTGTTTGCTATTGTTCTCGATTTACTTTTCATCACTTCTTCCAATGCCGGTGGTCATATTGCCCATCTGGGAGGCGCACTTTCGGGTTGGATATTTGCAGCTTCGCTCAATAAAGGAGTCGACCTCACTTCTTGGATCAATAAAATACTCGATTTCTTTGGAGGCATATTCCATTATAGCACATGGCATCGCAAGCCAAAGATGAAAGTACATTATTATAACAATGCAAAACGGGAAACCGATGAGCAATATAATCAACGAAAGAAGAGACAAGACGAAGAAATAGACCGGATACTCGACAAATTAAAGAAATCGGGATACGGCAGCTTGTCCGAAGAAGAAAAAAAACGTTTGTTTGACGCGAGCAAGAAGTAATTACTAAATGAAAGGGGTCCGTACAATATTAACAGGATTGATTCTGATAATCAATATTCTGACAGCATTGTTTTTTTTGCTATCGGCCTACTCTGCATATATTACTCCAGAGAAGTATCCGATGCTGTCTTGTGCAGGTCTGTTATTTCCTTTCTTCTTACTGGCAAATATTTGCTTTATCGT
Organism: Bacteroidaceae bacterium; assembly: GCA_036846645.1. Classification (GTDB taxonomy): domain Bacteria; phylum Bacteroidota; class Bacteroidia; order Bacteroidales; family Bacteroidaceae; genus JAAYUD01. The sequence goes on from DAIUBN010000080.1 coordinate 6,167, forward strand.
ATTCTGGCTAGTCGTTCTTCATTACAAATATACTCTCATATCACTCATAGCGATGTTGATTGGATTTCCGTATATCCGGACTTACTGCCCGATCAATCTACACTCTAAAGATGTTCCGTCAGAAAGAATCAAATTATTATCTTACAATGTGATGTCGTTCGATAATATGAAAAAGGAGAATGGAGAAAATCCGATACTGCAATATCTGGCTAAAAGTAATGCCGATATTATCTGCCTGCAAGAATATGGTTCTTCGCAGTCTAGCGGGAAATACGTTAATGAGGAATATATTCAGTCGATGATGAAAAACTATCCTTATCAAGACGTAACAGCTGTGGGCGAAAAGGGTAATGGAAACAAACTAGCCTTATTCTCTCGCTTTCCAATTATTTCATCTCGCCACATACCCTATCAAAGCAAATACAACGGCTCTGTTTGTTATGAGCTGGCGATAAATGGTGATACAGTGACCGTCATCAACAATCATCTGGAATCGAACAAACTGACACTGAAAGATAGAGAAAAATATGAAATTTTTATCGGCGGATTGAGTAAAGGAAATGTTCAGTCAGAAAACCGTTCATTATTACGCAAATTTGCCGATGCTTCGGCATTAAGAGCTAATCAGGCTCGGATTATAGCCCGCGTTATTGCAACATCACCTCATCAAACGGTTATCGCTTGTGGCGACTTTAACGACAGTCCTTTATCGTATGCCCACCAAATCATCGACCGCCAATTGAATGATGCTTTCACTCAATCCGGCAGCGGACTCGGTATCTCATTCAACCGGAATAAATTTTTCTTCCGTATAGATAATATATTAATCAGTAAAAATCTGAAAAGCTATAACTGCACTGTAGACCGTTCTATAAAAAGTTCGGACCACTACCCTATTTGGTGCTATTTATGCTATAAACAGTAATCATATTAAATATTAACAATCCTATAAATCAACCATGAAAACAGGAAAATTATTAATGACTTTAGCATTTGTAAGTATGACTTATCCATGTGCTGCTCAGAAAGTGACAAATCCTTTCTTCACTGAGTTCAAAACTCAATTTGGTGTTCCTCCGTTCGACAAGATAAAGGTAACGGATTACGAACCTGCTATTAATAAAGGTATAGCAGAACAGAATAGTTTGATTCAAAAGATTATCAACAACAAACAAAAGCCCACTTTTGCCAATACCATTCTCGCACTCGATGAAAGTTCACCGATGCTCAACAGAGTGACAACTGTTTATTATAATATGACAGATGCCGATACCAATGACCAATTGGTAGCACTTTCTGAGAGGATGGATCCACTATTGACAGCTCATAACGACAATATCTATCTGAATCAAAAGCTTTTTGCAAAAGTAAAAGCTGTTCATGACGGAAAAGAATATGCACATCTCACCACTGAACAAAAAAGATTAGTCGATAAAGTCTATCGCAATTTCGTTCGCTCGGGAGCTAACCTTTCTGCCGCAAAGCAAGCCCGTCTTCGTGAAATCAATAAGCAAATGGCACAGGTGAGTTTAAAATTCAAACAGAATGTTCTCGATGAGAATAATGCTTTTGCTCTATATATAGATAAGGAGTCAGATTTGGCAGGTCTACCCCAATGGTATCGCCAAAGTGCTGCTCAAGATGCGACAAAAGCTGGTAAACCGGGCAAATGGTTGATAAAACTGACAAACGATAGCCGAATTCCATTCTTGCAATATTCAGCAATCCGCCCACTTCGCGAAAAGGTTTATAAAGCTTATATCAATCGATGCAATCATAATGACAAATTTGATAACAAAGAGAACATGACCAAAATGTTATCTCTTCGTCTCGAAAAAGCTAAATTGTTTGGATTTGACTGCTTTGCCAATTATTCTCTGGAACCAACAATGGCAAAGAACGCCGACAATGCCAACAAGCTGATGATGAACGTTTGGAAATATGCCATCGAGAAAGCAAAGAAAGAGGCCTCCGATTTGCAAGAATTAATGGATAAGGAAGGAAAAGGCGAAAAACTTGAAGCATGGGACTGGCCTTACTATACCGACAAGCTGCGTGCCGTGAAGTACAACCTAAATGAAGAAGATATCAAACCATACTTTAAATTAGAAAATGTTCGCAACGGTGCTTTCGAATGTGCACATCGTCTTTATGGAATCACTATCACCCCACTAAACAATATGCCGGTTTACGAACCAGACGTTAATGTCTTCGAAGTAAAAGACGCTGATGGTTCCCACCTAGGTGTACTTTATCTAGATTATTTCCCCCGTGCCGGAAAAAGAGGCGGAGCTTGGATGAGCAATTACCGCGAAGAGAAACAAGGAGTGCGCCCTGTAATTTGCAATGTAGCAAGTTTCACAAAACCTGTTGGCAACGAAATACCATCATTACTGACAGTTGATGAAGTAGAGACACTGTTCCATGAATTTGGACATGCCCTCCACGGAATGTTGACAAAAGTAAAATATGCAGGTATTTCCGGAACGAATGTCTCTCGAGACTTTGTAGAATTGTTTTCTCAATTCAATGAACATTGGGCTACAGCACCAGAAGTTCTGAAAATGTATGCTCGTAATTATAAGACAGGCGAGATTATCCCTGATTCATTAATTAATAAGATTCTAGCTCAGAAGACATTCAATCAAGGCTTTATCACAACAGAACTTCTTGCAGCCTCTTTGTTAGATATGGATTTGCATACTTTAAAGACTATGGATGGTTTCAATCTGGAGAATTTCGAGAAAAAGGCTATGAACGAAATCGGATTGATTCCTCAAATTGATCCAAGATATCGTGCTACCTATTTCAATCATATCATCGGAGGTTATGAAGCTGGATATTATAGCTATATCTGGTCTAATGTTTTGGATTGTGATGCATTCGAAGTTTTTGCAGAAAATGGAATCTTTGATAAGAAGACAGCCGACCGTTTTCGTCATGAAATGTTGGAGCGCGGAGACAGCGATGATCCAATGACGCTTTACAAGAATTTTAGGGGTTCCGAACCGCAACTTGACCCGCTTTTGAAAGCTCGCGGAATGAAATAATACCCTATAACACAAAATATTTGACTTTCTTTTATTTTAAATATGAAAAAAAGCCTATATTTGCACTCCAAAACAGAAAAGTAAATAAAGGAAGTAAAATTCTAATAATAATTATATGCAAAACAAAGGACTTGTAAAGGTTTTGACGGTATTACTTACTCTAGTATGCGTGTTCTACCTGTCTTTTTCTTTTGTAACTCGGCATTATATGAATAAAGCCAAAGAGATTGCAAAAGGAAATCCAGTTGCAGAACAGGTCTACTTGGATTCTATAGCAGGCAAGAAGGTTTTCTTGTGGAACTATACATTTAAGGATTGCCGTGAAATGGAGATTAGTTTGGGTTTGGACTTAAAAGGTGGTATGAATGTCATCTTGGAAGTATCCGTTCCAGACGTTATTAAAACATTAGCTAATAACAATGCCGATCCGACATTCAACAAAGCGTTGAACATGGCGGCAAAAGAAGCAGCAACCAGTCAAAGTGATATCGTAACATTGCTTGCGAAGAATTATCACCAATTGGCACCGGGTGCTTCTTTGGCACGTTTATTCGCAACACAACAATTGAAAGGCAAAGTACTTCTTCAATCGTCTGATGCAGACGTAATGAAAGCATTGCGTGAGGAAATTCAGGTTGCAGTAACCAACTCATATAATGTACTTCGTACTCGTATCGACCGTTTTGGTGTTGTTCAGCCTAATATTCAGGAACTGAAAGGTAACAAGATGGGACGTATCCTAGTTGAATTGCCTGGTATCAAAGAGCCTGAACGTGTAAGAAAACTTTTACAAGGTTCTGCCAACCTCGAGTTTTGGGAAACATACGATGTAAAAGACGTAAGTCCAATACTCCAGACAGTTGATGACAGATTACGTGGTATATTGAGCGGTGCTAAGACAACTGCTACAGATTCTACAGCAACTGCTAAAGCTGACGAAGCTAAAACAGCTGAAGCTAAAGCTACAGACGCTAAAAAAGCAACAAAAGCTGCTGAAGGCAAGAAAGCCGCTGCTAATCTAGCTGCTGTATTGAAAGGTGGAGAGAAAGATACAAAGGCATCATCTGCTACTGAGAAGAAAGCTGAAGCTGCTGCTCAGAAAGCACATCCATTGCTTTCAATCCTTCAACAATATCCTGGTCAAAGTGGATGTATTGTAGGTTTGGCGATGGTTAAAGATACTGCTGCCATCAATAAATATTTGGCAATGCCCGAAATTCAAAATGTTCTTCCTAAAGACTTGCGCCTCATGTGGGGTGTTAAAGCTGATGAGAACATGAAGAGTGAAGTCTTTGATCTTTATGCTATCCGTGTTACCCAACGTGACGGTCGTGCTCCTCTTGGCGGTGATGTTATCACTGACGCTAGTGATGGATACGACAACTATGGTAAACCAGATGTTAATATGACTATGAATTCTGAAGGTGCTAGAGCTTGGGCTCAACTTACCAAACAGAATATCAATAAATCTATTGCCATTGTTCTTGATGGATACGTTTATTCTGCTCCTAATGTAATGAATGAAATTACGGGTGGTAGTTCTCAGATTACTGGTCACTTCACTCCTGAGGAAGCAAAGGACTTAGCAAACGTATTGAAATCTGGTAAGATGCCTGCACCTGCTAAGATTGTTCAAGAAGATGTTGTAGGACCTTCTCTGGGTGCTGCCTCAATTCAAGCTGGTATTGTATCATTCATCGTTGCATTGGTTATCTTGATGGTATTCATGTGCACCATGTATGGATTTATTCCAGGTATGATTGCCAATGGTGCTTTGTTCTTCAACTTGTTCTTCACGATAGGTGTCTTGTCCTCCTTCCAGGCGGCATTGACGATGTCAGGTATCGCCGGTATGGTGTTGACACTTGGTACCGCAGTTGATGCCAACGTACTTATTTATGAACGTACTAAAGAGGAGTTAAGACAAGGCAAGGGTGTGAAGATGGCTTTGAAAGAAGGTTATGCCAATGCATTCTCTGCAATCTTCGACTCTAACGTTACATCAATTATAACAGCTATCATCTTGTTCTACTTCGGTACAGGTCCTATCCGTGGATTTGCTACTACCTATCTTATTGGTATATTGGCATCATTCTTTACCGCAGTATTCATGACACGTTTGGTTTACATCCATTTCATGGATAAAGATAAATGGTTGAATCTGACTTTCACATCAAATGTTTCACGCCACATGATGGAGAATTGCAACTTCCGTTTTGTTGAGAAACGCAAAACTCAGTTGTCTATTCTTGCAGTGATTATCTTAGTTTGCTGTGGTTCATTCTTTGTTCGTGGATTAAGCCAGAGTATCGACTTCACTGGTGGTCGTGACTTTAAAGTACAATTTGAGAACCCTGTTCAACCAGAACAAGTTCGTTCTCTTATCTCTAAGAACTTTAAAGATGCTACTGTAAGTGTTATCGCTATTGGTACAGATGGTAAGACAGTACGTATCAGTACTAACTACCGTATCGCCGAAGAGGCAGCTTCTGTAGATGCAGAAATTGAAGCAAAACTATATGAAAGTTTGAAACCATTGCTGACAAAGAATATTTCATTGTCTACATTTATCGACCGTGAAAATCATACTGGTGGTAGTATCATCAGTTCGGCAAAGGTTGGACCTAGTATTGCTGATGATATGAAAGTATCTGCTTTCTGGTCAGTATTATTAGCACTCGTAGCAATCGGTCTATACATTCTGCTCCGTTTCCGTAACGTTGCATACAGTATCGGTTCTGTTGCAGCTTTGGCAAGTGATACCATTATTATATTGGGTGTATATTCACTCTGCTGGGGTTGGATGCCATTCTCTCTAGAGATTGACCAAACATTCATCGGTGCTATTCTAACGTGTATCGGTTATTCAATTAACGATAAGGTGGTCATCTTCGACCGTGTCCGTGAATACTTCCATCTGTATCCTAAACGTTCAACAAAACAAATTTTCAATGGTGCGTTGAACTCAACATTAGGACGTACAGTTAATACATCTTTAAGTACCTTGATTGTACTTGTTTGTATTTTCATACTTGGTGGAGACTCAATCCGTAGCTTCTCATTCGCTATGTCTTTGGGTGTAATCATTGGTACATTCTCTTCACTGTTTGTATCTTCTCCAATAGCATACTTGGTATTGTCAAGAAGACAAAGAAAAGGTGTAGTTGAAGAAGCTGACGATGCTAGTGTAGAAGTAGCTGAAGTAAAAGCTTAAGATATTACTACAAAAAGAAAAAGGAAAATGCAGAAATGCATTCTCCTTTTCTTCACGTAGTCTCGCCGAGAATCGAACTCGGATCTAAAGTTTAGGAAACTTCTATTCTATCCGTTGAACTACGAGACCATTGATTTGGTCTGCAAAGATAGTGCAAGCGAAGCGCAATACAAAAATAATTGCTAAAAATATTTCGATTTAGCGCTAAGCTTTTTAAACAGATATTATTAATTTGCGCATTGACAGCAGAATTTGTCTGCCATGTTAAACATTTAAACTATCAAGAGATGAAACAGGTTAAAGCGCATTTTTACAATATAAACAAACTATTGTATGGGCTGTCAACAAGCAGTCGATACATTTATAATAACCTTTAATATAATTTGTTATGATCAACCAGACTGTAGTAAAAGAATTAGAGCAG
>DAIUBN010000081.1:0-12721 GCA_036846645.1 Bacteroidaceae bacterium
ACTTCGCTATTCTCTTTATTCGTTTTCAAATCGATATGTTGAAGGCGGGCTTCTTTTGGGGCATTTTTCCAAATGGAGCAACGTTGAGAAGTGCCGTTGGCTACATCATTATCGGTTAGTCCACGCCAGAAGTTTGGCTCTAGGCCCGCTTTAATCATTTCTCGGTCTCCATATTTCAAGGACGTCATTTTGCCATTGGTTTCAGAGAATGTCGTTTCGAACTGATTTCCTCTTATCAGAATCGTGCTGTCTTTGCGAACCACTTGCAATGTCCCTTTTATGGGCTCTTTTTTCTTCTCGTTTACTTTCTTTGGAAGCATCCATTGTTGCATGGCAGCTACGTGGCCGGCAGGAATCAGAGCTTCAGCTTTTCTTGTTACGGCTTTCAGTGTGAGGAAATATTCTTGATTGTCGAGTGGTACTATATAATATGGTATAGTGACCGTTGCCGATTGATGTGGGGCAACCTTCGGAAAATCCATTTCTCCTTGCTGCACTTCTTTTCCATCGGTTTCGATAGACCAGCGTAATTTGAATTTAGACAGATCGATAAAATCATATCGATTGGTGATGGTGATTTGATTGTTGGTAAAAGCTGCCGGTTTGAAGTGAATATATTGATAGACCTTCTTGACTTCCCAAATATGGGGGTGCAATGTACGGTCGGCAGCTACTAGACCGTTGGCACAGAAGTTCGAATCGTTGGGTACTCCGACGAATCCCATATCTCCACCATAGGCCCAGATGTTATGTCCGTTTTTATCTTTCTTGGCAAAGGTCTGGTCCACCCAATCCCAAATGAAACCACCTTGTAGTTGGTCGTACTTCTCGATGACGTCCCAATAATCCTGAAGGTTGCCTTCGCTGTTGCCCATGCCATGGGCATATTCGCAGAGTATCAAAGGACGAGGGTCGCGTTGATTGACGTGTCGACGCAGTGCCCAGATTCGGGCATACATCGGGCAGTAGATATCCGACTTGCCTTCATAACCTCCACCTTCGTACTGAACGGGACGGGTAGGATCTATGGCTTTCGTCATATTGTAGTTGTTCTCGAAGAGCTTGCCATAGCCGGATTCGTTGCCGAGCGACCATATTATAATAGAGGTGATATTTCGGTCTCTCATCACCATCCGCTTCATGCGCTGTTCGAAAGCATTGGTCCAGTCCATATTGTTGGCCAGCGTCCCGTCGGGATGATTTTCCATACCGTGACTTTCGAGATTGGCTTCGCCTACTAAATAAAGTCCATACTTATCGCAAAGCTGGTACCATTCCGGTCGGTTGGGGTAGTGAGAAGTGCGCACAGCATTGATATTGAATTGTTTCATCAACTCGATATCCTTAATCATACTTTCAACAGTTATTGTTCTGCCGGTAAGGGCATTGTGTTCGTGGCGATTCACTCCCTTGATTCGGATGGCCTGACCATTGACGAGCAACTGGCCGTTCTTTAGTTCGATACATCTGAATCCGAAAGCATGAGCAAAAGATTCTTTGATTCGTCTCTGCTTATCGAGAGAGTTGACGAGCAAAGTATATAGATAAGGTGTCTCGGCATTCCATTGCTTGACTTTTGGGAATATCTGCTTAAACGATACCAACGAATCGGCTGCGCCATTCACTGCTCTTTCTTGACGATATATTGTTTTTCCCGCTTTGTCTAAAACCTTTATTTCAATGGTTTCACCTTTTGACGGTTGATTCAGACGGAGATCTAGATTGAAATCGCCATCTTTATATTTATTGCATAGCGAAGCAACGAGTTTGAAGTCGTTCACTCTGCTTTTGGGGCGAGCTAAGATGAATACACTTCGTTCTATTCCACTATATTTCCAATAGTCTTGATCTTCGAGATACGAACCGTCGCTGTATCTGAACACTTTGACTGCAATTCTATTCGTACCTTTCTTCAAATAACGGCCGATATTGAAATGTGCCGGCAGCCTGCTGTCTTCGCTATATCCTACTTGTTCGCCATTAATCCATAGATAGTAGGCCGATTCCACACCTTCAAAGTCGATAAAGATGTCCATTTCTTTCCATGTCTCAGGAACACTGAACTCTCTGACGTATGTTCCAACTGGATTATAATCGTTGGGGACATAGGGCGGATTGGCCGGAAAAGGATAAGTGACGTCGGTGTAGATGGGCGCATCAAATCCTTGTAGTTCCCAGCTACCCGGAACTTGAATATTCTGCCAATTATTGACGTTGTAGTTTCTCTTGAAAAAATCTTTCGGACTCTGACTATCATTCTTTGAATATTTAAATTTCCAAGTACCGTCCAGACAGATTCTTCTTTCTGTAGCGGTATTGAGTTCGAATCTTTTTGTATCGGGCAAGGATAGTTGTAGAAGTGCCGCTTGCTCGTTGATGAAAGGGATAAAGTGAGCATACATCGGTTCTCTGTTGATGCCTGGAATGTGTGCATCCTGCCAAGGCAGATTGTCGGCAATAGCATTAGAAAAGGCACAAAGAAGGCATAGAAGTATATAGAATGAGTGTTTCATTATGATAAAGAAATAATTAAAGTGAACAGAAAAAAGTAACTAAAAAAGGTACGCTGAAGTCTACAATAAATCCGTGAAAAATAGAAACGATGACATATTCTTGTCCCGAACTTCGAGTGATGATAGGCAATGTGGTATCCATTGTGGTGGCACCGCCTACCGAGATAGGGGCAAGTTTTCCGAACCATCTTACCAAAAGAGGAGCACATAGTAGAGTTATAATCTCTCGAGCAATATTGGCGAGTAGGGCAATAGTACCGAGTTCGGCTCCTCTATATTGGGTGATGAAAATACTAGAAAGCGAGTAATAACCAAATCCCGAGCCAATAGCCAGACAGTCGGTAAGTGCTCGATGAGAAAGTAAAGAACTGGCTGCACTACAACCGGCGAGTGTACCGACAATGGTCATGAGTGGCAATAACATCAATCGTGGATTTAATTTTTTGAAGCTCTTTAATATCTTGGTATCGTTGCCTATACTGATTCCCACCGAGAACATCAGCAAGCAGAGCGCATAATAGCTCAAATCACTGCTGATGAAAGTGGGAGGAATCAATTGGTAAAGTCCGAAGATGATGCCCAAAATAAAGAAACCTACTATAATGATACTTCCTTTCATGGTATTTTATCCTCCTTGGCTTTGTTGACAAAATACCATAGTAGCCATGACAGCGCAATGCTTCCGGCCACACCACCTATTGTAAGTATCAGTGCTTCGAGTCCCAATGTTTGTAGTCCTTCGATGATTCGCTTATTGAATCCTACCTCTATACCCAATAAAAATAGTAAGAGCCATATCAAGAAAGTAATGACGTGCTGTATCCAATGCATGTTTCTTTTCCTGAAGAAAAGTCCCACACAGATACCTCCTAACATGATGGCTACAATTTTCAACATAATTGTCGGATTATTCGTTTGCAAATATACTATTTTTTAAAATACAAGGCAGAACCTGTTGCGGAATTCCGCCTTGTATCCGGATAAATAGAGAGTTTGGTAGTGTCAACAACCAAGGTATATAATTATTGTTTAATTTGATTGTTCGAATTGAGTTCTATTTGTGGAATAGGGTAGAATGCGTTTTTGCTTTCATCGAAGCCCGAACGTCCTGCGGCTTTCAAAGCTGTAGATAGTTTGCCCCAACGACGCAAATCGTACCAACGATAGTTCTCTAACGGGAACTCAAGCATTCTTTCGTGTTCTATCTGGGCACGGACATCGGCCTGACTAGTACCCTTCATCGCCGGCATGTCGCCATGCACACTTCTCACCTTATTGATAAGAGGAATGGCTTGTTCGGGATGTCCTTGTTCGTTGAGTGCTTCGGCTTGCATCAGCAATACGTTGGCATAACGCATCAAAGGAATATTGATGGCACTTTCGTCGAGCGATAAAGTTTCTTTGGTGGCCGGCATGAACTTGCGGAATGCCGGACGGTCGTAGGCTTTGCCGTCGCCATCGCAGAACCAATCGTCGTAGTTGCTACCGTATACTTTGCCTGTTCCGTCGTTGAAATAATCGCATTGGAAGAAGATAGAGTTGTAGAAACGTGAGTCATAACGTCCTGTTGTAGCTGTCTCGCCTTCTTTTTTGAATTCGTTTATCAAAGTTGCAGAAGGGAGAATCTCATCCCATCCCCAAAGTTCGGAGCAGCCAATCCAACGGTGCATCTGAGTACGGTACAGTGCACCGTTGGCATCGCTCATAGAGAACTGGATTTCGAATATTGATTCTTTACTATTTTTGTTTGTGCCATCGAACATACTGATGAAGTTCGATACCAAATCATAACCCTTTACTTTATTAAAGGCTTCTACAGCCGCTGCCAGATATTCGCTCTTCTTATCGGCTTCTTCGTAGGCTCTTGTCAGATAAGCCATACCTAGATAAGAATAGGCTGCTCCTTGAGTGGCTCTTCCTAAGTTGTCCGAATCATAGCTTTCCGGAAGTTCGGCAGCAGCTTTCATATCGCCAATGATAAAGTCCCATGCTTCGGGGCGAGTTGACAGGGCTTTCTGCAATTCTGGATCATCTGCCTCACTCAGATATTTTTCTCTTACGACAATCTGTTTCCAGTTCAGCAACAGTTGCATGTGATAGAATCCTCTTAAGAAATGTCCTTCGGCTACGAGGGCTTTCTTGTCGGCTGCGGGCAAAACGCTTTCGTCTATGCCTGCTGTCTTCTCAATCACTTGATTGGCATAGTTGATACCTCTATAATAACTTCTCCAATAGCTGCTGAATTGTGAGTTGCCATTGGTATAAGAATAATTGTAGAGCTCTACCCAGTTGGGATAGTTCACGGCATCGTTGCCCATATTGATAATATCTTCACGAAAAGCCTCTACGGGCCATTTCACTTCGGCAAGCGACCATTCGTCACCGCTGTAACTCATTAAGTACAACTGCGAATAGGCTGCTGCCAAGGCCGATTCAACGTCTGTTTTATTTCTCCAGAACGACTCGGACGAGAGTTGGTCGGGAGCATTCACGGTAAGATAGTCGTCGCATGAGGTCAGACTCATAGAAAGACATATACCTATTATATATATTATTTTTTTCATTTTCATTTTGTTTTTAGAAGGGAATTAGAACGTGAGTTGTGCACCAACAGTAAACGAACGGGTAAACGGATAAATCAACTTATCGATACCTGTATTCAGAACGCTCGAACGAGAGAATTCCGGGTCGATGCCGTCATAGCCTGTTATTGTCAATAGGTTCTCACCACTTACATAGAAGCGAATCTTTTCGGCGAACACTTTCTTGGTCAGCAGTGTTGGCAATGTATATCCTAACTGCACTTGGCGAAGACGAACGAAGTCACCTTTCTCTAAGAATCTGGTCGATTCTTTTGTGTTGCCATTGGGGTCTTGATAAACGGCACGAGGTACATCGGTATTGGTATTGGTCGGTGTCCAAGCCGAAAGTGTAGACTTCAACATGTTCGAACCGGAATTCATAGCTTCGTAGAAGTATTTGTTACCGTTGTAGATTTTATGTCCCCAACCGCTTCCAAGAACGAAAGAAAAGTCAAATCCTTTATAGAAGGCACTGAAATTGATATTGGCTTCCAACTTAGGAATACCGGTACCCGAATAAATCTTATCATTATCGTCGATAGTGCCGTCACCGTTTGCATCTCTGAAACGGATATCACCAGGCTGAGCATTTGGTTGTAGCAATTTGCCATCTTTATTGACATGCTGGTTCACTTCGACCATAGATTGGAATAATCCGTCGGCTTGATAAAGATAGAATGCACCGATAGGTTCGCCTACTTTGGTCTGTGTAGGGAAGTGCTCTGAACCATATTTCAAACCTTCGCCGTAGAGTACCTGGCTTTCATCAGATAAAGCAAGAACTTTGTTGCTGACTGTACTTAGATTGAAACCTAGATTGTATTCGAAATCTCTGATTTTGTTGTTCCAGTTGATTTCGAATTCGATACCGTTGTTGCGCATCTTGCCGACATTCAGTACCGGACTGGCCAAGCCTGAAGATGGAGCGAGAACTTTTGTGATGAGCAAGTCTTTGGTCTCATTATAATAATAGTTGATGCTACCGGTTACTTTGTTATTGAAGAAACCATAGTCGAATCCTATATTCTTTGTATCGGTAGTTTCCCATTGCAAAGATCTGTTTTGCAGTCCGCGGGCGATGCTTCCGGTCCATGCGGTATCGCCATTACCTCTTACATAACCTTGGAAAGAATCGTTGTAAGTACTGATTAATGCCAAGAAGTCATAATATCCCAATGCATTCTCATTACCCAGTTTACCCCAGCTGGCGCGCAGCTTCAAGTTGCTGACGAAAGAATCTTTCGGGAAGAATGCTTCTTCGTTGATTCTCCATCCCAAAGCTACAGAGGGGAAACAACCCCAACGGCTGTCGGCACCGAACTTAGAAGAACCATCATAACGAAGTGTAGCTTGAATCAAATAACGGTCGGCAAAGTTGTAGTTGACACGTCCGAAGAAAGAAGCCCTGTTATATTGCCATTTCGAGCCGCTTCCACTGTATGTTCCACCTGCTCCGGCATTGATGGTCTCGAATCCTGAAGATAAGAATCCTGCAGGTGTCTCACTGGTTACCAGTTTACCATCTTCTACCTTATATACTATACTCTTGCCTTCAACGCTTACCGAGTTCCAAGTATACTTTCTTCCGGTGATAGATGTACCTGCCATCAGGTTGAGACTATGCTTGCCAAACTGCTTATTGAAGTTAAGTACATTATCCCATACTTGCTCTTCCCAATAAGATGTTGTTTCAGAATTGGTAGGATAGAGGCGTTTCGACTTGATATCAGCGATATAGTCGGGAGCATGAAATGTAGAACGTTGATGTTCTCCTCTATAAGAATAGCTGGTTTTGAAGTTCAACCATTTAGTGAAGTTCACAGTGAGTGCGATATTGGCATCGGTATGATAAGTTCTGTCGTCTTGCTTCTCATAAAAATAGTCTGCCATGATATTGCGGTTGTTGGGCAATCTGTCAAAGTTGGTCAATCCGAATCCGTATTTCTCTTTATCGTTGTAGATAGGAACCAACGGAGAAATCATATACATCTCTTTGAGAGAATATACCGGCTGTTTGCTATCGGTGTATTTGAAAGACATATTGGCATCGAAGTCGAATATGCTTTTTGACAGGTGCATCTTCAAACGGGCATTGTCCTGACGATAGTTGTTCCCAATGAAAATACCTTTATCATTGGCATGGTTGTAAGATATAGAATAGAGTGCCTTCTCCGAACCACCTCTCAGACTTATCATATAGTTCTGTGAAAGACCTTTTCTTTCTACAGCATCTTGCCAGTCGGTATCTACTCCGGTATCTTTGGTGATATAGGGGCGAAGTGCTATGGCATCGTCAGGATATTGGGCGTTATAGTTCTCGTACATCATTTTATGTACTTTCTTATATTCTTCGGCATTCAGCATTTCGAGTTTTTTGGCGATAGAAGTGAAGCTAATATATGTATTAAAGTCAATTTTTAAATCGCCCTTCTTACCATTCTTTGTTGTTACTAATATAACGCCGTTGGCAGCAACCGAACCGTAGATGGCAGCAGCTGCACCATCTTTCAGCACTTCCATCGATTCGATATCTTGTGGATTTACACTTTCGATATCACCGGGGAAGCCATCAATGACATACAACGGCTCGTTGTTTCCGAAGGTTTTCACACCACGAATCTTGACTTGAACACCGGCACCGGCATTACCGCCCGATTTCATGATACTGACACCGGCAATCTTACCTTGTAATGCTTCGGCGGCATTGGTCGTTGTTCGTTTGGTTAGTTCTTCCATATTGACAGAAGAAATAGCTCCGGTCATATCGCTTCTTTTTAATGTACCGTAACCAACGACTACTACTTCGTCGAGCAGCTCTGCATTCTCTTGTAATGTGACCGTCAGATTCTTTCTTCCACCAATATTAATCTCCTGAGTTTTGTAGCCTACAGAAGATATGACAAGTGTTCCTTTGGCAGATGCATTCAGACTGAATGCTCCAGAGATATCTGTGACAGCACCATTTTTTGTGCCTTTTTCTACGATACTTGCTCCGATAACGGCTTCACCGGAGGTATCGATTACTTTACCTGCAACTTTAATGGTTTGAGCCAACAGATTTGTCGGCAACATGAATACCAATAATAAAAGTAGTTGCATCCATTTTAATACTCTTCTTTTTCTCATGAGTATGAATTAAAAGGTTAATAAATAAAATTGTTTCAACAGCCGCAAAGATAGGCTGACATCTTACTTTAAACCTAAAATTCGATAACTACAAATGGTCTACTGAACTACTTTTTGGATGCTCTTTTAATCTACAAAACCTGAAAATATTCTTTGATAATCAAATAGTTATGTTCTGATGAGTATCTACAATCGTTCTCTCGTTATGTTTTTTAATTATTATGATATTCTATATGACATTTATTTCAATTAGATACTTTGAAGATAGGCTGTCAAGTCTTGGTCGACGGGTAGTTCGAGAGCTTTCCTCAGTCTATATCGGTTCATATTGATAGTCTTTGGAATATTACCAGTGAGCATGGCTATTTCTTTGGTCGATAGGTTGACTCTTAATAGTGTAGCCAGATGCTTTTCTCCCTGTGTCAACTTGGGGTGACGTAGAAGCAGTCTGTTTTGGAATGCTTGATTTTTCTCTTCGATATTTAAGAGTAGTGCATCATTGGTCTTATCACCTGCCTGATATTGCGAGATGAAGGCATTTATTTTCTTGAGATGAGCCACTTGTTCGTTGGGTTCCATCTTATAGCCCTCCTTTATCATATTTCTAATCTTATCGAGGAGTTCGTTTCTGCTCTTCAAGAATACTGCCAGGTCAGTTGTCTCTTTTCTGCTATCGTCGAGTTCGGTGTGAATATTATTCAGCTCGAGTTGCTGTAGCTTCACTTTCTGTTCGGCAAGTTCGTGTTCCGACTGTTCCAGTTTATAGCGGGCATTGATGAGGTCGATATTCTTTTTCTTCTTTGCCCAATAATAATAAAAGAAACTGATGGCTGTTATCATCACTAGCAGGAATATCAGTAGTGTGATGTTGCGTTTCAGAATCTCTACTTCATACTTTTGTTGTTTAGTCTCATTGGCTTGCTGTTGTTTCTGATATTTCTTGTAGAGTATGTCTTGTTCAACAGTTCTCAGCTTATTGGCACTTTGTATTTCCCGGCTCAGATTGTAGAGCTCGTTCAGTCTTTGATAGGCCTCTTTGTAGTTGCCCATGGCATTGTAAACCCAGGAAGAATATTCGTAATTGTCGCAAATCAATTCTTTTGCTCCAATACTATTGGCAATATTCAAGGCTTTCTTTAGTGCTTGTAGCGCTTCGGGGTATCTCTTGGCATAGAAATATTGTTTGCCCATATTGTTATAGTTCTCGCCAAGCGACCAGTTGGCTCGTAGGTTTTTATTGATAACGATACATTCGTTGAGCCAGCCCAGCTTTTGGTTGATATTGCCGGAGTAGAGACATAAATTATTCAGATTGGAAGCAATCTGCTTGATATTCTTTTTCTCTCGATTGATGGCAACAGCCTTCATCAAGAATCTGTCAGCCAGTTGATATTCATCTAAATAGGTATAGATAATGCCTCGGTTGTTATAGCATCGAGCTAACGATTCCATATCGTTTCTAACTTTTGCAAGTGCCGTGGCCTGATCGTTTAGTTTGATTGCTTTGTTGCAATCGGAGAGTGTGCAGTAGAGCAGGCTCATGAAATTGTAGATATCGCAGAGTATCTTCTTATCACTCTTTGGAACGATATCTGTTGCTTCGTAAAGTGAAACCAAACTGCCGTCGATATTGCCCAAAAGTCTTTCGGCTTGGGCATATAAGAATAGGGCTTGTGCCTTGGTCTGTGGTGCCTCTTGTACTTCGGAACTATTAATGACTTTGAGCGATAATAATGCCGATAGGCGGGGATTGCCTAACAATTCTTGTTGGGCTCGCTTTAAATTGCTGTCAATGTCATCTTCGTTTGCCATTGCAGAAAGTGGAAACAATAGGATTATTCCACATAGAATAGTCGTAAAATGATTCTTTCTCATAGTAAATGATGATATATAAAGACCGCTGGTGACGGTTTACTTCACCAGTTTCTCTATTTCTTCGCAGATGCCTTCTTCGTCCATTCCGCAGAGATGATAGAGCTGATCGACAGTGCCGTGCTCGACAAACTCATCTGGGGTTCCTATCCTTGTGATTTGAAGGTGGTAACCATGGTCGTTCATATAGTCGGTGATGATGCTGCCGATGCCTCCTTCGTTCACGCCGTCTTCGATAGTGATTAACTTACCGAACTTGCCGGCAATCTCATCGAGCATTTCCGTATCGAGTGGTTTGGCAAATCGAAGGTCGTAGTGGGCAATACTGATATTCAGTTTCGCTTCGGCTATCTCTATCGCTTTTTCTGCTTTCGTTCCGAGTGGACCGTAAGAAATGATGGCCAAGTCGACACCTTCTTTCAGTTTGCGACCTTTGCCTACCGGAATCTCTTCGAAAGGACATTGCCAATCGACAATAGAACCGCGACCTCTGGGGTAGCGTATCATGAAGGGTCCCTTATCGGGTAGTTGGGCAGTGTACATCATTCTGCGCAATTCCCATTCGTTCATCGGAGAAGCCAGTGTCATATTGGGAACAGAGTGGAATAAAGCAATATCGAACACACCGTGATGTGTCGGACCGTCTTCGCCTACTAGTCCTGCTCTATCCAGGCAGAACACGACATTAAGATTTGGAATCGCCACATCGTGAATCACATTATCTACTGCTCGCTGCATGAAGGCAGAATAGATGTTGCAGAAAGGAAGCAGTCCATCTTTTGCCATACCGCCACTGAAAGTCACTGCATGACCTTCGGCAATACCGACATCGAAAGTCCGTTTGGGCATGGCCTCCATCATGATATTCAGTGAACAGCCGGTAGGCATCGCTGGGGTGACACCGACAATCTTTTCATTTTGTTCGGCAAGCTCTAATATCGTTTCGCCAAATACCTCTTGGAATTTGGGCGGTTGTCCGTCGTCGCTCTTCACAATGCGCTTTCCTGTCTCAGGATTGAACTTTCCTGGAGCATGCCAGATTGTAGCCGATTTCTCGGCAGGGGCAAAACCTTTTCCTTTCTTGGTGTGGATATGGAGCAGTTTCGGACCTTCCATATCTTTTATATCATTGAGTACCCTAACCAGATTGACAACGTCGTGACCATCAATGGGACCAAAATAACGGATGTTCATACCGTCGAAAATGTTCTGCTGTTGTGCAGCCATCGACTTCAAACTATTACCGAAACGTATCAAAGCCTTTCTACGGTCTTCGTCCATCAGTCCGAGGCGCGACATGAGTCGGGCAATGCGGTATCTTACCTTATTATATCTTTTGGAAGTAGTGAACTTGGTGATGCGCAACAGATAATTCTTCATGCCGCCCACACTGCGGTCGATACTCATGTTGTTGTCGTTGAGTATGATGAGCATGTTGTTGTGCACTGTAGAAACATTATTCAGTCCTTCGAACGATAGTCCGCCACTCATCGCACCATCTCCGATGATAGCAACAATATGACGTTTCTCTTTCTTCAAATCGGCAGCGACAGCCATACCGAGACCGGCAGATATGGAATTCGAAGCATGTCCGCAAGTGAAAGTATCGTATTCGCTTTCGAAAGGAGAGGGGAATGGACGGATACCGCCGAGTTTGCGGTTCGTACAGAATTGTTGGCGCCTACCAGTCAGAATCTTATGTCCATAAGCTTGATGACCAACGTCCCATACTAGCCTATCATAGGGCGTATTGAATACATAATGAAGAGCAACCGTCAGTTCGACAACACCAAGAGATGAAGCAAAATGACCCGGATTGCGAGAAAGCTCATTAATGATGTCTTCACGCAGTTCTTTGCAAACTTCCGACAATTCTTCTACCGGCAATTGGCGTAAATCGGTAGGAGAATCTATATGTTTCAGTAAATCTGTATTTGATTCCGTTTGTTCCATATTAGATATTTCTGCCTGCAAAAGTACAATTTTTTTTGTGTATATACCTTATATTATTACAGCTTTCTAAAAATCTTTGCTAGCGAACTAAGCAAAAAGGTAATTATATCCGTATCTTTGCCATACTATTATTCATATTAATCATGAAATACCAAATTAAAAACATAGCGACATGTCTGTTTGCAGCGTGCCTTTCTTTGTCGAGCAGCTTGATAGCCCGGCCGGTAACTGTCTTCGTGAAGAATACTTCTTCTTTGTCGCGTCAGGGAGAAATGATAGAACTCAATGCCTCGAATGTGAAACAAAAAGTGGGCAATACTTTTATTGTTACTTACAAAGGAAAACAGCTCCCTTATCAGATTACTTACGACGGCAAACTGATATTTCAAGTAGATATTCCTGCCAAGAGCAGTGCTACCTATATTATTAAGGTAGGAAAACCTGCGGCTTTCGAAGTAAAAACTACAGGCCGTCTGCATCCCGAACGCAAAGATGATATGGCTTGGGAGAACGATCGCATTGCTTATCGCTGCTACGGACCGGCTTTGCAGCAGTCGGGCGAAAAGGGATATGGCAATGATATATGGTTGAAGCGCACTTCAAAGTTGGTTTGCGATTTTCGTTATGGTCAGGAAGTGAGAGGCTATGCTCCCATCGAAGCGTTGAGAAAGGAAG
>DAIUBN010000082.1:0-12670 GCA_036846645.1 Bacteroidaceae bacterium
TGTTCTGCAAATCGTGATTGTCGGTAGCAATGATGACATGCGGACCAATCATCGTACCTTCGCCGATAGAGATACCGCCAATTGACATGCACGTCAGACTATGGTTCACGAAGACTCCTTTCTCAATCTTCATCTGGTTAGGAAAATCAATCTGAAAAGGTGGTGTGATGAATGAAGTGGCATCAAGGTTGCCTTCAAAAAATTCCTCTTCCAAAGGTCGCAAATTGCTTGTCGTCGGTACTGTATTGTTGATTCTGAAGTTCATCAGACTACTCTTCTGCATATATTCAATGGCTGGTGCGTATTCTCTGTCCATCATATTAACAGGTGCTCCAGAACGGAGCGTTTCAAAAATATTGCTCTCCATACATTATAATCCTTTAAATTCGTACTTTCTACTTTCGATAGCTGCTATCATACCTCCATCTATCAGTAAGTCGGCACCCGTGATAAAGCTAGCTTTGTCGCTCAAAAGAAACTCGGCGGCATTGGTTATTTCATCCACTGCATCGGTATTTAATAGTGCAATGACCGGCTTTCTGTCATTAATGTTGAATTGCATCATTCTATCTGTTTTATTCTTAATCCCAAAGTTTGAAACTTCCAAACAATCTTTTTTGTTCTTCGTATGGCATATTGAAATATCGTTTTTCCTTATTAAGTGCTGCAATACGTTCCATCTCGGTGTTGGAAAGTTGAAAATCGAATACAGAGATATTCTCTTTGATATACGAAGGATTTGATGTACCAGGAATTACAGAAAAGCCCATTTGAATATGCCAACGGATGATGACTTGTGCAGCTGTTTTTCCGTGAACTTTAGCTATATTATTGATTACAGCATCACGTAGAATCTCACCTTGACTCTCGCGTCCTCCCAATGGAAACCAACACTCTATCTGAATATTGTGCTTCTTGCACATCTCTTGCCAATGTTTGCGCTGAGCGTATGGGTGGCATTCTATCTGAATTGTTTGCGGAATAATAGTAACATGCTCTACAAGCGAATTGAAAACGGAATCGTTTACATCGAAATCAGAGATGCCAATAGCTCTGATGATACCAGCCTTCTGAGCCTTTTCCAATTCTCTCCAACCGCCAAGATAATCACCTACTGGCTGATGTAGATATACCATATCTATATAGTCTACTCCTAGTCGCTTGCACATTCTCTTAATTGCTTCATTGGTCACACCTTCGCCATATTCATTCGGCCATAGTTTGCTTGTAATCCATATTGAATCGCGAGGAATACCACTATCTTTGATGGCCTTTCCAACACTTCTTTCGTTCTGATAAGCATGAGCCGTGTCGATATGACGATAACCATCCTTCAAGGCTGTAAGTACAGAATTATAGGTCTCATCACCTTCTTTCAGACTATATACTCCAAGACCGAATTGGGGCATCTTCACACCATTGTTGAGCGTCAGCATCGGTACGCCGGCTGTTGTTGTATTACTTTGTGCGGCTGCACCACCACCAGCTCCAATTGTGAGAGCTGCCATTAAAAACATTTGTTTCATAATCATATATCTACTATTTATTGTTTTATGCCACAAAGATAGAATGGCGATAAACTATATTTGATACATATTTTTCTTCTTGTTTTTCATATTTTCCCGATTACGGAAAAATGTGAAAGATAGAATGTAATATTTGAAATAAATCTATTGTAATTCAGTAAATTGCATTATATTTGTTGATAGAAATTAATGTAATAATCATGGAACAAGTTAGATTATTAAACACGAAGACCGATGCATGTTATCCTTCAGAGTACATAAGTAATTATCATATTCATATTATAGTGCGTAATGGTTCGATGGCGTTTTCCGATCGCAGGCAGATGCATACCGCAGGCAAGAATGATTTTGTGATATGGCAGATGAGCAATACAATTGAAAGTGTAAGTTACTCCGATGATTTCGAAGCCGATTTTCTGTTGGTGTCATCAGACTTCTTAGGCTTGTACAATCCCGAGATGATATGGGCGGTAAAGGGATATATCTTTATCCGAATGAATCCCGTTTTCTCTCTCGATGATAAGGCTTTGACATTGCTCAATGGTGATTTCCAACAGTTCCGAATGCGATTGGAAGATACTGATGCACTCTTCTCTACAGATGTTGTAGGACGATTGCTCCAGATATTTCTTTTCGATATTTGGAACATCTATTCCTCATCTATACAAAATATGCATACTGATGATAATTCAGCCCGAATATTTCTCAAATTTCTCAGTTTCGCTCAGCAACATTGTATAGAAAAACGTGAAGTCGCTTTTTATGCATCCGAGCTCTGCATCACTCCCAAATATCTATCTCAGATATGTTATGCAGTGAGTCATCAGCCTGCATCCACATGGATAGAGTATTATGCTGCATACGAGATTATTCATCTACTCAATGACCAGCACTTGACACTCACTGAAATTGCCGACCGCATGAGCTTTTGCAGCAACTCTCACTTTACAAGATATTGTAAACGGGTGATAGGAATGTCACCGACAGAATATAGGGAGAAACGATGATATTTGCAATTTAGAGTCTTCTTAAAGAGAATGTTGAATCGCTCTAATGGACTTGTCGGTAGCTTTCAAAATGAAAGCATTGTACGCCTATAGTCTATGCCATTCCAATAAATCTGTTTGTTGGGAGTGGAAAGAAAGGAACGGTCTATCAATTCTTTAATAGATGGGTATGTGGTACTAAAACCATCTAATTCTCTCTTGATAAGTTTTTCTGGAAGACCGATTCGTTTACCGAATTCTTCAAAATCTTTTCGTTTGATTGTGTTGGTGTCTGATAGCTGCATCCCTTCTTTAAATAGCCCTTTGCTCAAAGCAAAGAGTCCAGGCATCTGGAGATGTAGAGAAGTATTGACTAAATCGTATGCAGGTGTTAGTCTATATTCGCCATTCCTTCTGATTAGAGAGAAATTCTTTAAATGAGCATCATCGTTCATATAAATGAAGTTAAAGACAACAAGTCTGAAGAATCGGAGAATATCGACAGCAGATGCTTTGACGTATTTTCGAATGATGTCTGCACATTCTTCGTAACTGCCGTTTGAATATTTATAATCACTTCCACCGTTGGCTTTGGTCAATCCCATTAATGACGCGAAATCTTCTTGGGCGTATTTTTCTCCTTTTGTATTGATATCAAATCGACGTGTGATGTAAGCACATTCGTCGTCTTCGAAAAAGCACAAGCCATTGGCTGCTGTTTCGATATGATAAACTTGTTCCGCTATTTGCATAGTGAGATTCTCGTTGGCGGGACAATCTTCTTTGGAGTAGAGAAGAGGGGAAGTAGGATGTGGTTTCAACATAAAAGCACTCCTTTCTCCTTCCGTTGAAAAATGGAAAGAGCTGTTTTCTATCACAACCCCTAATTTAGTCTGAACGCCTGACAATGAAATCCTTCCTACATTTTTGAAAGCTCCTTTGCTCTCCGGCTTGTTGGAAAGCGGACTGCTTGCAGGAAAGATATGCGATACTTGTTGACCGTGAAATAACTTCTTCAGGGCTGTTGGTGAGTAGGTATTAAATCCTCCCAATAAAGTGGATGGGCATACATCGATTGTTTTCATTTTATTCGATAGGTTTGATAGTAACGGCTCCTATAGTGTCAAATTGGGCTGTTTCCAGCAATATACCAAAGTCATCATTGGCATTGATATGTAGCAGTTGAGATTGAATTTCACGATTTTCACCTTCGGATAGCATATTGAAAAAGAAAGGGAAAAGTACATCATTCTTATACTCTTCTTCTTGCAACGGCATGGTAAGACTGACCGGCTCATGTTTTTTGTCGGTCAGATAATCCATATCGTACTTAAAAATATATTCATGGTTATCTGTCTCGGTCAGGATTCCGGCTTTGATGTCATGAATATATACTTCGCATCTTCTCATATCTTCAGTCTTTTAATTTGATATCGAATTGCAAGCCCAAAGTT
Organism: Bacteroidaceae bacterium; assembly: GCA_036846645.1. Classification (GTDB taxonomy): domain Bacteria; phylum Bacteroidota; class Bacteroidia; order Bacteroidales; family Bacteroidaceae; genus JAAYUD01. The sequence continues at coordinate 3,967 of DAIUBN010000082.1, forward strand.
TCGAGTATTGAGAGCAGTGTCTCAATTTTCGGATTCCCTTGTCCACGTTCTATTGCGACTAAGGTATTGATTCCTACTCCAGCCAATTCTGATAGCGTCTGTTGGTTCACTTTCAAAGATTGCCGACGCTCTTTTATTATGGTTCCAATTTCTTTAGTATTCACAATACGTTGTGATTTTGAAGCAAATATAATAGATGAGGTTGAATAAAACAAATATAAATCACAATTTATTGTGATTTTGAGAGAATTTGCTAGATTGGATTATCTGAAATACTATAAAATCACAATGCAATGTGAAATACGCTGGCTCTTGCAGGTCTTCTATAGAAGAGTCTTTGTACCCATTGTTTTCAAAATAAACTATTGAAGAGAGAATAACCTGTCGAATTTCGTGTTACTTTTGTAAGTGCGATCATTAAATCTCAGATTATCGACTAACTTTATCATATTATTATGAATCATTCATTTAAACCATATTTTTGGAGTTTCGTTATTAGCGTATTCTTAATGTCATCTAGTAGTGCAGTCGCTCAAAAATCCTATCCTTATCAGAATACAGCATTGACGCCCGAAAGGCGTGCTAACGACTTGATGTCGCGTATGACAATCGATGAGAAGATCGGTCAGATGGAAATGCTTCTTGTGGAAGATACTACCAAATTTATGACGGGCAAGTTTTTCGATAATGTAGGTGTGGGTGCTTGGATTGGCGATATCAATCCTGCGGTCTACAACAAGTTGCAAAAGTTGTCCGAGACTTCCCGTTTCAAAATACCTTATCTTTTCGGTATCGATGCTCCTCATGGACTTTGCTATCCTAAAGGGCGAACAGTCTTCCCCTCATCTATTACGATGGCGGCTTCTTTTAATCCTGACCTTGCCTATCGTTGCGCTCAGAAAGTGGCCGAAGAAGTCAGGGCTTCTGGCTCGCATTGGACTTTCTCTCCATGTCTTGATATTGTGCAAGATGCACGCTGGGGACGAACAGGCGAGACTTACGGCGAATGTCCCTTCCTTACCTCTGCTATGGCTGTAGCCAATGTCAAAGGATTGCAAGGTAACTACGGTCCCGATAATATCATCGCTTGTATCAAGCATCTCTATGGTGGTGGTGCCACTAAGGGTGGTCAGAATCATAGCAATGCCGAGATCTCCGAACGCAATGCACGTAGCATCTTTCTGCCTCCATTCAAGGCAGCTATTGATGCAGGAGCAGGAACTATCATGCCTGGTCATAATGATGTGAATGGCATACCTAACCACGCCAACAAACATCTTCTTACCGATATAGTGAAGAACGAATGGGGCTTCAAAGGCTTCTACATCACCGATATGGGAGATGTAGAGAACTTGGCAGATCCTCGTTTTCATCGTGTAGCTGCCAATCAGAAAGAGGCAGTCCTTCAGGGCATATCTGCCGGACTGGATATGCACATGTATTCTGGTGACAAGCAGATGTTTATGGGCAATCTGAAAGAACTATATAAAGAGGGCAAAATCTCTGAAGCGCGCATCAATGATGCTTGCCGACGAATACTGATTCAAAAGTTCAAACTCGGATTGTTCGAGAATCGTTATATCGACGAAAAGAAGAGCAATAGTAAATATGGAAGTAAGGAAGCCTACGACCTCGCTTTAGAAGCAGCCTCTCAGAGCATTGTACTGCTAAAGAATGACAGTGATATTCTTCCGCTCGATACGAAGAAATATCATCGCATCCTCGTCACAGGTCCTGATGCTAATGATCAAAGCATCTGTGGCGACTGGTCTGCCGAAGAGCCTGTCGGCCATGTCATCACCATTCTGGATGGTCTGAAGTCGCAACTCGATGCTGATATTACATACGTCAGTTGTGGTAGAATGAAAGCAGGTAAGGCGCTAGATAATATTGCCACAACCAGTCCCGACATTCAGAAGGCTTATATCGAGAAAGGTGGCTCTATCAACGATACGAGTATTGCGCAGGTGGTTGAGGCAGCCAAAAAGAACGATTTGGCTATCGTCGTTATCGGTGGTAACGGATTGCGTTATCAGTGGAGCAACCGCACATACGGTGAGTCATGCGACCGTCCATCTATTGACTTCTATGGTCGTCAGGTAGAGATGGTTCAGAAGATTGCTGCAACGGGAATACCTTTTATCGTCGTTATCGTCAATGGCAAGCCCCTCAACAACGAATGGATTACAAGTCACTCCAAGGCGATGCTCGATGCTTTCGAGCCTGGTATGTTCGGTGGACAAGCCGTTGGTGCCATCATTGCAGGCAAAGTGAATCCTTCGGGACATTTACCTATTACGATACCAAAGTTCGAAGGCCAGCTCCCGATGTACTACTATCAGACGCAAGCTCGTTACTATACCGGCTATGCATACGGTTCGAAGAAAGAAGATATATATCCCGAGTTCTGTTTCGGTCATGGACTGAGCTACACCACCTTCGATTGTCACGATATGAATGTAGTAGATAGCACACTTACAAACGGGAAAGACTATCCATTACGTGTCGAAGTGGCCAATACCGGTTCTCGCGATGGCTATGCCACAGTCATGGCTTTCGTCAACGACGAAGTATCATCCGTAGTCACTCCGGTAGAGATGATGTGTGGCTTCCAAAAGGTATGGCTCAAAGCAGGAGAGAAGAAGAATATCACTATCACCATCCCATTCGACAGTTTCAAACTATGGAACCGCGACATGAAGTTTGTTGCCGAACCCGGATATTTCAATATCAAAGTCGGATTCTCGCTCAATGATATCAAGTATAAGAAGAGGATAAAATTGTAAGGCTTATTGGATAATATATTTCTCTAATTTTTAGACTTTCAATTAATTTTCCTATGGCTTGAGACAGCCTATGGGTACAACATAAACACCATCTTTGCGTTGGTAGGCATATTTACCAACAGTTAATTGAGCTTATCTTTCAGAAGGTCATCGGCAATTCTTCTCTTGTATCCTTCCATGATATGTGAATATGATTTTGGTTGCAAAGTTATAAAATAAATTGCTCATTCGGAAAGTTGGCACGATTCCATTCGGGAAGTTGGCAAACTTTATTTACGCCAACTTACTCTTGAATATCAAGAAGATAAGAGACAAATACAATCAAGACAAAGATGGTGAATGATTCTCTTTATAAGTGTAAAATCAGAGGCATGAGATAATGCCTAGGAACAACAAAATTGCCCGCATCACAGCCACTGTGATGCGGGTAATTCTTATCTTATAGTTTCAAGTGAATGATAAGGATGTTTTGTCAGATACATCAAGACGTTTCGGGAGAAACGTGAGGAAGAATCTGATGAAACGTACGGACAAAAAATTCTGCTTAAAGCAAATATCTAAACTTAAATCAGTCAATTTAGATATTTCACTAGAAGAGTTGCTTGAAAGATATAAAATGTAATGTAGTATCGAGGAGTTTATATAAATTGTAGTATCTTTACGCTATTAATTAAAATCTATCAGGATTTTTATCATGTGTTTATCAACCTAATAATCATTATATCATGCCTATAAACCGTTCTGAATTAAACATAGCAGAGATAATAGAAGTAAATACCGAAAACGAAGAAGCAGATGAATAAATCCATCACCATCTTAGATAAAGACTATGCCTAATGGGTAAAAGAACTAAGAAGGCGCTATCGCCATAGCCAAATAAATACTCGACAAGATGAGTTCGCCCCTCAACTTGGGGGACTAATCTTAAATGACTTGTTTGCGTACTCCATTTAATGAACGTCGACTGAAAGATGCGCTTATATCCAACGTCATTGCCGTAGACCATATCTTGCGAAAAACACGAGGCAATCTTTTTACAGAACATCAGTGAAAGTTCGAAAACATTTTATATCTTTGCCAAAGTGAATATAAAAAAGATTATGGACTATATCAATGAATTTCATAAGCAATGGATGGAACGTACTCGCCAGTCTGTAGCCTCCTGGAACAAGCAGCCAATATCGTTAGAAGAAAAAAGGCAGCAACAACAACGCTTGGACCAGCAGAAGGCTATAAGAGAGGGCAAATCGAGGAATTAATTTCTTATGCAGATACTTATAACATCTGGATATCTCTATCGGCTTTAAATCTTGAGTTTCTAAGTAAAGGTGGTGAAAACGAAGTATACACCAATGATACAGATATCGTTTTCAAATTAAATAACTTTGAATATGCAGGTGACGATTTAGATAATTTCTTTATTCGTATTTTTGCTCACAATAAATTCTTTTGTAATGTTCCTTATCAGTTGGTTGGATTTAGTTATAATGCCCAAAACGAATTCTGTGCAGTTTTGATTCAACCTTATATAAGAGCTCTGCGCGAAGCTACTGAAGAAGAAATAGCTGAATATATGGAGGCTTTAGGCTTTATAAAAGATTATGTCGATGAATTTCATAATGACGTTTACATAATTTTTGATGCAGTACCTAATAATATACTTTATGGGATAGATGGTAATCTATATTTTATTGATACTCAAATTCGATTGAGAACATAATACCATTCGCATCATTGCTCGCAAATATGTATTCTCCTTTCTCTCTTGTTCCCATTATCAATCCACATAGCGTTAGCCGTCCAATCGCGCTAGCCCTTCGGCTTCATGTCTGAAGCTAGTCGGGCGACGTGTGTCGGTAGCTCTTTGCTTCGTTTCTGTCCACGCAGAAATGAAGGATAATAAGTACAAATAAAACACAAGATTACCTTGTGATCATCGAAAAACTCTTGATTATCAGTTTACTTTCCGCTCTGAAAGTTTATTCATATTATGAGATTTGAACTTAATTATTACACATATCATGAAAAGAATATTATCATTTTGCAGTTTTCTATTATTCCCTCTAGCCATTTTTGCAGGTTATGAAGACCATGGAAGAGATTATTCGGTTGAAGATGGGATTTCTGGTACGGCATGGTTTGTAATTGTTGTATTGTGCTTTATTGTGTTTAGCATATACGCCTACAATAAGAAACCCTGACCTTTTATTTCGAATGAAATTTCTAGTGGAAGTACTCAACACAATTTGTTGAATCAATATTTAGAAATTATCGGAAATAATAGGTAACTTTGTGCAGATATAAAATCATTACATCATGCCAACAAATCGTTCAGAATTAATATCTCATTGCCGCTATTATAAAGGTGAGACCCAAGAAAATAATCCGTATATCAATACAGAGAATGAGAAGTTGTGGTATTACGAAAGTCGCTGGGTCGAAAAAATGGAAGCCGGTGATTGTGAGATAGAAGGTATGCTGAAAGAGTACAGATATTACGGTGTGGATAAGATAATGCCTCAAGATGATGTGCCCGAGTCGCTGAAAGCTCTTTTCTACAACCGATATAGCCATTGGTCGATTGGTTCGAATGAAGGCTTCAAACAATGGTACTTGGAGAGGTATTTGAATCAAGGGGAGAGGGGAGAAGTGAGAAGGGAGAGGTGAAAAGCAATCACCTGCATCACATTCTTAATCTGCGTAGCGCATAGCTATCTGCTTAAATAGACAAATTGTATCTAATTAGTTACGGTACTACGGCAAGAAGTTATATAGCTCATGCCTTGGGAATTGAGTTTACTCCAAAATTCATTTAACTTTAATAAGTTCATATTAATTTTTTTAGTACTTTTGCACCCGTCTTAGTGTTTACGACATTAAATGTTGTATCACATCCTGCAAACCTAAACACAATCGATATGTCTATTAAAAGAAGTAAGAATCTACTGTTCATCGTTCTGGTGAGTGCATTTTTATCTTTCCCGAAAGCAGTACAAGCTGGCGGACTGATGACGAATACGAACTATCATATTGCCTTTGTCAGAATGATGGCACGCGGAGCAACTTTTGATATTGACGCTGCCTATAGCAATCCTGCCGGTCTGGTATGGGGGCATAAGGGCTGGCAAATATCTTTTAATTGGCAAATGCCAAGTCAGGGCCGTGATATCACTTCTACATTCCCGCTCTTCACGACCGAAAATCATACACAGAAGTTCCACGGACAAGCTTCTGCACCTTTTGTACCTGGATTATTCGCCTCTTACCATCATGGTAGATGGGCTCTATCGGCTATGGTCGGCATTGTGGGTAGCGGTGGCTATGTGAAATTCGATGATGGTCTTCCGATGTTCAATGCGCCCTTAATGGCTGGTATCTATTCACAGTCGAAAGGTACTTTGACGCCAGACAAATATACGATTGACTCGAGAGTTAAGGGCAAACAATATATCTATGGCGGACAAGTTTGCTTTTCTTATAAAATTTCTGAGCATTGGGCAGCATCAGCCGGTGTCAGAGTCAATTATTATGACGGATACTACCGTGGTTATGTGAAAGCAGCTATGAACAGCGTGGATAAGGTGCTGGCTGATTATGAGATTGATTGCGACCAGAAAGGGTGGGGATTCAATCCTATCCTCGGCTTGAATTATCACAATAAGAATCTTACGCTTGCCGCCAAATATGAATTTCGCTCAAAATTGAATATTCCCAATAAGACACACCTCAATACGGTGCCCGAAAGTTTAGGATCTGCTTTTCGTGACGGAGCGAAGACGAGATATGATATGCCGTCGCTGCTGACTGTAGCTGTAGGGTATGATTTTTCACCCAAACTGCGTGCTACAGTAGAATACCATTTCTTCGATGACAAACATGCAAAAATGGCTAATGACCGTCAGAATGAACTGACGCATGGAACGAATGAGTTTCTTATCGGTGCAGAATATGATATCAATAAGACCTTCACCGTGAGTGCCGGTGCACAGCGCACCGACTACGGACTCAGTGATGGTTATGAAACGAATACCTCTTTTGCGTGCGACAGCTATTCTATTGGTTTTGGTGGCGCAGTAAACTTGAATTCGCATCTTCGTATCAATGCCGGTTATTTTATGTCTTTGTATAGCGACTACACAAAGCATGTAGATGCAGGTTCTCCCGGCTACTGCAACACGACGCTAGCAGGCACCGATGTCTATTCACGCACTAATGGCGTATTTGGTATAGGTGTGGACTATAAATTCTGATATCAGCTCAATTGAATCCTTACCAATAATCGCCTGATGGCTTTATTCCTGATTTGGCGAACACGCTCGCTAGGAAGACCAAAATGAACACCAATATCCTCAAGGCTACTGATGGGGCAGTCTATGCCCAGATTACTTTTTAGTATGTCGCATTCTCTATCAGAGAGATCTGCCATCATATCATATAGCTCAGGATAAATAGTGAGTAAATGTTTAAAATTATCAATGTTCTTTGAATCGTAATCGTTTTCCATATTTCTTATTTTTTAAAATTAATATTAGTATTGTTGAACTGCTTTCGCAATATCTTACATATTCCTAGGCACATGATCTATTGTCTCTATCCATTTACCATTACCTGCGTTCTGAAACCATTTCATAATTAGAATATTTTTAATTATTGATTATTGATGCTGCAAAAGTAGGTGTTGGTATTGCAATCCCAAAATCTAGAGCGAAATGTACGCCCAAAAGGTCGGTTTGGACAATAATTTCTTGTGGAAGTGGTCATTGAATTGTGACAATTCAGCGAGCATATTGCTAGTTTTTATCTAATATATGTATATTGCGAAAATTTCGTTGCGAAAATTTCGCAATAAAAGTTTTAAGTGCTATATTTGACGTCGGAATTAAATATGAAACAAGATGATGCGACTAAAGAATCCATTCGTAACAGAAGGTTATGTAAATACAAACTACTTCTGTGATCGTAGTGAAGAGACGAAGGAAATTATTACTGCTTTGGAAAGTGGGCGTAATATTACCTTGCTGAGCCCTCGGCGTATGGGTAAAACCGGGCTTATCAAATATGTTTTCGAAAAGATGACGAAGGATGACAATAATCTTCGTTTTTTTTACATCGATATATCTCATACAGATTCTCTTGCTAAATTTGTCAACTTGTTTGCTGCCTCTGTACTAGGGAAACTTGATGGGCAGTTGGATGTAATTATCAGGAATCTGACTAATATATTTAAGAGTTGCCGACCTGTCATCACACCCGATTCTGTTACAGGTATTCCGAGTCTGTCTCTTGAAATCCAACCTGGTATGGAAGAGCATTCTCTTAAAGAAATCTTTGAGTATATCGAGAAATATGAGAAACGGTGTTTTATCGCCATTGATGAATTTCAGCAAATCGCTGCTTATCCTGAATATAATGTAGAAGGATTATTGCGCTCTTACATTCAGTTTATTCCCAATACGCGGTTTATCTTCTCGGGAAGTAAAAAGCACTTGATGCAAGAAATGTTTACTATGCCTACAAGACCTTTTTATCAGTCTACACAAACTATGGCACTCCAACCTATAGGGAAAAGTAGTTATTATCATTTTGCACAATCATTTTTTGAACAATCGGGAAGAAAACTTCCGATAGAGTGTTTTGAGCATATATATGATTCTGTATTTGCTCATACATGGTATGTACAATATTGGTTGAGTAGGCTCTTTGATATGGCCGAAAGTGATGTAACAATGAACGATGTGAATATGGTACTTGAAAAGATTTTATCTGAAGAAGATGACAACTTTTATACCTACAGCCAATTGTTGACTACAGCTCAATTAAAGGTGATAACAGCTGTTTCAAAGAACGGTAGCATTGACAAACCATTTGCCAATGCCTTTATCCAAAAATACGGATTGCCCGCACCATCTACCGTACGA
>DAIUBN010000083.1:0-12584 GCA_036846645.1 Bacteroidaceae bacterium
GGCTTCTACAGAACGGCCTTCGTTGTTTATCAAATCGACATCATATTGTGGATTAGGCATTCCCATGCTACCTGGTTTAGGCGTCATCCAAGGGAATGTGGCAACGGTAAGTGTTGTCTCTGTCTGGCCGAAACCTTCCATCAGTTGTATACCGGTGAGCTTCTTGAATGTATCGAATACCGATGGATTGAGAGCTTCGCCAGCTATGGTGCAATACTTCAATGACGAAAGATCGTATTTGGTCAGATCTTCACGAATCAAGAAGCGGAAGATGGTAGGAGGTGCACAGAGCGAAGTGATGTGGTAGTCGTGAATCTTCTGCAAGATATCGGCTGGAGTAAACTTCTCGTGGTCGTAAACAAAGATGTTGGCTCCGGCAAACCATTGTCCATACAGTTTGCCCCATACAGCTTTGCCCCATCCGGTATCAGCAATAGTGAGGTGTATGCTTTGCTCGTTCAAATTGTGCCAGATACAGCCTGTTACGATATGTCCTAGAGGATAAGTAAAGTCGTGGGCTACCATCTTCGGCTCTCCTGTTGTACCACTTGTGAAGTACATCAAAGAGATATCTTCGTTAGTGTTGACATGAGCCGGACGCACAAATTGAGGAGCGGCTTCGATTCCTTCGTGGAAGTTGAGGAAGCCTTCTGGAATATGCGGACCGATGCTGACTACCTTCTTTACAGAAGGTGATTCTGCCAATGCATCACTGACATGAGTTGTAATTACTTCTTCGCCGGCGCAGACAATCATTTTGATGGTAGCTGCTTTGCAACGATATACGATATCTTTTTTGGTGAGCAAGTGGGTAGCCGGGATACATACTGCACCAATTTTGTGAAGAGCAATGATGCTAAACCAAAATTCTACACGGCGTTTAAGGATAAGCATGACCATATCGCCATGTCCAATCCCTAGCTGCTGGAAGTAGGATGCGGTCTGATCGGTATATTTTTTAATCTCGGCGAAAGAATACTGATGATGTTCGCCTTTATCATTGGTCCATAACAGTGCATTCTTCTCAGGTGCTTCTGCTGCCCATGCATCTACTACATCGTATCCGAAGTTGAAATTTTTGGGAACACGAATTTTGAGATGCTCTTTGAAATCCTCCTGCGAAGAGAAGGATGTTTGCTCTAAAAATCTTTCTACCATTTTAATATTGATTACATGATAACAGCGAGGAACCGAACAGTTTTGTTGTTCATCGCCTTCATTCCGTGTGGTTGCTTTGAGTTGAAGTATATGCTATCTCCTTCGTTTAAAGTGAGTTCTTTGCCGTTGATATTGAGTAGCATACAACCTTCAAGTACAAGGTTGAACTCTTGCCCGCTGTGACTGTTAAGGTACATTGGCTTGTCGTTGGGTTCTACAGTAACAATAAAAGGATCGGCAATACGATTTTTGAAACCACCTGCAAGTGATTGATATTTGTATGCTTTAGTTCTTTCAATAGAAGTTCCCTTTCCAGCACGAGTAATAAAGTAAGAACTCATTTTCGGTTCTTCACCAAACATTAACGCGTCAAGCGAAATGTTGTATTTGTGAGCAATCTTTTGTAGCATACTCACTGAAATATCGTTTTCTCCAGATTCGGCATTACGATATTCTTCTACCGTAATATCACAATCTTGGGCAATATCTTCTGCCGACAATTCGAGGGCGTCACGTAGCCCTTGAAGCCGTACGGCAATCTGTTTGATTTGGTCTTCCATTGTTATAGTCTTTGATATTATATAATAAAAACAGACCTATCTGTTGAAAATAGGTCTGCAAAATTAAGAATTTATTTTCTAATTGTCACTGAATGTGACAGTTTTATTACTATTGGCCTTTATTAGAGCATGAAATATCAGACTCCAAGTTTGGCAGAATACTAAATACTTGCTTTCATTGCTTTGATGATAGCCGATGCAAAGCCATTATGCTCTAGTTCGTTGATACCTTTAATGGTAAGTCCGCCAGGCGTGGTCACTTTATCAATTTCTACCGATGGGTGAGAATGATTCTGCAGAATAAGCTCGGCAGCTCCTTTACAACTTTGTGCTACCATTTCGGCAGAGTCGTCTGGTTTCAATCCCAATTCTATGCCGGCCTGCATTGCCGCTTGGATGTATTTCAGTACATAGGCTATGCCACATGAGGTAAGTGATGTAGCTGCTGACATTTTCTCTTCTGGTATAAGTATAGACATACCGAACTTATTGAAGAGGTCGAGTACCATTTTCTCTTGCTCCTCTGTTGCGTTGTGGCTGGCAATAAGCGTCATGCTTGCACCAAGAGATATTGCGGTATTCGGTATGACGCGGAACATTGTCATATTGTCGTCAGAGTATTTACCCAATTGTCCGAAAGTAATTCCGGCAGCTACAGATATCAATATTTGTTGTCTCTTGAAAGTAAGTTCTTCCAGAACTTCTTCCACTACCCAAGGTTTTACTGCTAAAATAACGATATCGCTACCTTTTATGGCTTCTTTATTGTCGGTAGTTACACAAAGCTGATTATTGAATGCTTTGAGTTGGTCGAGCTTCTTCTGAGAGCGATTGGAAACTGTGATATCACCGGCTGCTGTAACAGCACTTTTCACTAGACCGCAGGCAATGGCATATCCCATATTCCCTGCTCCGATTATAGCAATCTTCATGTTCTTAGTATTATTGATTAGTATCTGACAAAGATAGTATAAGCATGCATTAATAGCAAATAAAAAGTAGGAAAAGTTCTTCTGATTGTTAGATAGTATAGGCCTCATAGAGGTTATATACCTCATTAACTCTATGCAACTTAACGACCTAACGAACTGAATTACTATTCATTTAAATACGTTAAAATCGAAAAAACTTGCATCTCTTTACAAAATTATGCATAAATTTGCCGTCAGAAACAGAATAATTATACGATGAAAAAGAAAACAAGTAGATTGGATGTCATCAAGATGATTGTATCCAGCCAGCAAGTTGGTTCTCAAGAAGAATTGTTAGGTATATTAAGGACAGAGGGCTTTGAACTTACTCAGGCAACTTTGTCGCGTGATTTGAAACAGTTAAAAGTGGCAAAAGCTGCTAGTGTGACGGGTAAATATGTATATGTTTTGCCTAATGATATCATGTATGCCCGCAATGTTCCTAATACAAACGCTAGTGAAATGCTGATGACTAGTGGTTTTATATCCATTCAGTTCTCTGGCAATCTTGCAGTAATAAAGACTAAGCCAGGATATGCAAGTAGTATGGCATACGATATCGACAATCATAGCTATGCTCAGATATTGGGCACTATTGCCGGTGATGATACTATTTTGTTGGTTTTGAAAGAAGGAACTCCTCCAGCTCAGATTTGCAAACTTTTGTCATTCGTCAATAAAGAAAACGATAAATAATCTCATTATTATACATACCATAAAATGGATTTTGATTCAATTGATGTAATGGTGGCCGATGCTTCTCACGAAGTTTATGTCGACACCATTCTAGAAACTATTACTTCTGCCGCCAAAGTACGCGGCACTGGTATTGCTAAGCGGACGCATGAGTATGTGGCTCAGAAAATGAAAGAAGGAAAAGCCATCATTGCTCTTGCTGGTAACGAATTTGCCGGATTTTGCTATATCGAAAGTTGGGGAAACAAGGAGTATGTAGCAAACTCAGGCTTGATTGTGGTTGAAAAATTCCGAGGCCATGGATTGGCAAAGAGAATTAAGAAAGCTGCTTTTACCCTTTCTCGTCTGCGTTGGCCGCATGCCAAACTATTTGGTCTGACAAGTGGTGGCGCTGTGATGAAGATTAATACGGAATTGGGATATGTGCCCGTACCGTTTGCTTCACTCACCGACGATGAGGCCTTTTGGAAGGGATGTGAAGGTTGCTGCAATCACGATGTTTTGGTTCGTACCGAGCGACGATATTGTATCTGCACAGCGATGCTCTACGATCCTGAGAAACCGAAAGAGGATAAGCCTGCTGATGATTTGGCTGTAGAGTCTAAATAGTTTTTTGATTACATACAATTTATATAATAAGGTAATAAGATGAGCAATAAAAAAGTAGTTGTCGCTTTCAGCGGTGGTCTGGATACTTCGTTTACAGTCATGTATCTGGCAAAAGAGAAGGGTTATGATGTATATGCCGCATGTGCCAACACCGGCGGATTCAGCCCTGAACAACTGAAACAGAATGAAGAAAACGCATACAAACTCGGTGCAGTGAAATACGTGACGATTGATGTCACTAAAGAATATTATGAGAAGAGTCTGAAATACATGGTTTATGGTAATGTACTTCGTAATGGCACTTATCCTATTTCGGTAAGTTCTGAACGAATATTCCAAGGTATTGCTATCGCTCGTTATGCCAATGAGATAAAGGCCGATGCTATAGCTCATGGTTCTACTGGTGCCGGTAACGACCAAGTACGTTTCGATATGACCTTCCTGGTAATGGCTCCCGGCGTGGAGATTATTACACTGACTCGTGATATGGCTCTGACCAGAGATTATGAAATCAACTATTTGAAAGAACATGGCTTTGTTGCCGACTTTGCCAAAATGAAGTATTCTTATAATGTAGGTATTTGGGGAACTTCTATTTGTGGTGGTGAGATTCTTGATTCAAAACAAGGACTTCCCGAAAGTGCCTATCTCAAACAAGTTGAGAAGAAAGGTAGCGAGCAGTTGAGTATTGAGTTCAAAAATGGAGAAATTCATGCCGTAAACGGTGAAGTGTTCGAAGATAAAATTAAAGCAATACAAAAAGTAGAAGAAATTGGTGCTGCCTATGGTATTGGTCGAGACATGCATGTCGGCGATACTATTATTGGTATTAAAGGTAGGGTAGGCTTTGAAGCTGCTGCTCCTATGTTGATTATCGGTGCACACCGTTTCTTAGAGAAATATACGTTGAGCAAATGGCAGCAGTACTGGAAAGATCAGGTTGCCAATTGGTATGGTATGTTCCTTCACGAAAGTCAGTATCTTGAACCGGTGATGCGTGATATCGAGGCGATGCTCGAAAGTTCGCAGCGTAATGTCAACGGTACGGCAATTCTCGAACTTCGTCCATTGTCATTCTCTACCGTCGGTGTCGATTCGAAAGATGATTTGGTGAAGACTAAATTTGGTGAATATGGCGAGATGCAAAAAGGTTGGACTGCCGAAGATGCGAAAGGATTTATCAAGGTTACTTCGACACCACTTCGTGTTTATTATGCAAATCACAAAGACGAGATTTTATGATTAAGGTAGGAATCGTAGGTGGCGCAGGTTACACTGCCGGCGAGTTGTTGAGGCTGTTGGTGAATCATCCCGATGTAGAGATTGTGTTTATCAATAGCTCGAGTCATGCAGGCTGTCCCATTACCGATGTTCACGAAGGTCTTTATGGTGATACCGATCTGACGTTCACCGACCAGCTTCCCCTTGATGCTATAGATTGTCTGTTTATCTGTTCTGGTCATGGCAAGTCGAGAGAATTTATGGAAAGTCATGATATCCCTGCTGGATTGAAGATTGTAGATTTCTCGCAAGACTATCGGTTGGCAGCCGAGGGCAATGATTTTGTTTATGGACTGCCCGAATTGAATAAAGCGGCTATTTGTAAAGCACAGCATATTGCCAATCCCGGATGTTTTGCAACTTGCATTCAATTAGGCTTGTTACCTTTGGCAGCAAATGACTTATTGAAAGGTGAAGTTGTAGTCAATGCAATTACAGGTAGCACAGGAGCAGGAGTGAAGCCGGGCGAGACGACCCATTTCAGCTGGCGCGACAATAATCTGAGTATCTATAAACCTTTTGTTCATCAGCATCTGCCCGAAATTAAGCAGTCGCTCAAACAGTTGCAGAAGGCATTTGCTTCGGATATCACGTTTATTCCGTTCAGAGGAGATTTCCCTCGTGGCATATTTGCTTCGATTCTTGTTGATTGTAATGAAGAGCTCGATACATTATATAATAGGTATAAGACATTCTATCAAGAAAGTCCTTTTGTTCATGTCATCGAGAAGAATATCGATCTAAAACAGGTAGTCAACACAAACAAGTGCCTCATTCATTTAGAACGTCACGAAGGCAAGTTGCTCATTGCTTCATGTATAGATAACTTGTTGAAAGGAGCTAGCGGAACGGCTGTTCATAATATGAATCTACTTTTCGGATTGTCCGAATCGGCAGGATTAAAGTTGAAGCCTTCTGCTTTTTAAATCATTAAAGTATAAAACAATGGATTTATTCAAAGTATATCCTTTGTTCGATGTAAGCATCGTCAAAGGAAAAGGTTGTAAAGTATGGGACGATAAAGGTACAGAGTATCTCGACCTTTATGGTGGTCATGCAGTTATCTCGATAGGTCATGCTCATCCTCATTATGTTGATATGATAAGTCGTCAGGTAGCTACACTAGGCTTTTATTCTAATTCGGTCATCAATCCTCTCCAAGTGAAACTTGCCGAAAGATTGGGAAAGGCATCGGGTTACGAAGATTATTCTCTATTCCTTATTAATAGTGGTGCCGAGGCCAATGAAAATGCTTTGAAGCTGGCTTCATTTTATAATGGGCGTAAGAGAATCGTTTCGTTTTCTAAAGCTTTTCATGGACGTACTTCATTGGCAGTAGAAGTCACTGACAATCCTAAAATTATCGCACCAGTCAATGATAACGGACATGTCACTTATCTACCTCTTAATGATGTAGAAGCTATGAAGGCCGAATTGTCGAAAGGTGATGTCTGTGCTGTAATTGTAGAAGGTATTCAAGGTGTAGGAGGAATCCGTATACCGTCTTCTGATTTTTTGAAAGCATTGCGTAGTGTTTGTGACGAAACAAATACGGTATTAATTCTCGACGAGATCCAGAGTGGATATGGTCGTTCGGGTAAGTTCTTTGCTCATCAGTTTAGTGGCATCAAACCAGATATTATTACTGTTGCCAAGGGTATTGGCAATGGTTTCCCGATGGGAGCCGATCTTATTAGTCCCAAGTTCGCTCCTGTCTTTGGACAGTTAGGAACTACTTTTGGTGGTAATCATTTGGCATGTACTGCTGCTTTAGCAGTACTGGATGTGATGGAGCAGGAACATTTGGTAGATAATGCGGCAAAAGTAGGAAACCACCTGTTGACTGAGTTGAAGAAGCTACCTCAGATTAAAGAAGTACGTGGAGAAGGTCTGATGATAGGATTGGAGTTTGATAATCCAGTAAAGGAACTTCGCAGCCGTTTGATTTACGATGAACATGTCTTTACCGGAGCAAGTGGTACAAATGTTATTCGTCTGTTGCCTCCACTTTGCCTTTCAATAGAAGAAGCCGACGAATTTATCCGCCGTTTCAAAAAGATACTTTAGCTTGTTCAAAGCTAACGATTAATAATCACCAGGTCGCCCCCGTTGCAGTCAATTGCAGCGGGGGCGATTGCTTTTAGTCGGTCGCTCTATAGGCTCTAAAATCTATAAGTCCCATAAGCTTTATAAGGCCTATATGGCTATTAGGCTTAATACCTTTCGATTACCAGAAAACATAAATATTAATTTTATACTCATTTTTATTTGCATAAAATTTGCATGTATTAAATAAACCGATTATCTTTGCTGCATAATAACCTAATAAATATATTATTTTCATATTATGTATACTGTATTAAGCAAAACACAGCAACACAGCAAAAGTAATATCTTCTATCATATAGAAGCTATTATCATCTCTTCGATATGGGGTATCACCTTTGTCTCTACTAAGGTATTGATGGCTCATGGACTAGGACCGGAAGAGATTATGTTGCTCCGCTTTATATTAGCATACATCTTTATTTGGACTATTTCTCCTCGTAAGTTTTGGGCAGATAAGTTGAAAGATGAATTCTTGATGCTAGTTCTTGGTATGACGGGTGGTTCGTTCTACTTCTTGGCAGAAAATATAGCTCTTCAATATACTCAGGCTAGTGATGTATCGATTCTTCTTAGTATCATTCCCTTACTCTCTGCATTAGTTGCACCAATTTTCTTTAAAGCAGAACATATTACGAAATCTTTGATAATCGGTGCTGTAGTGGCATTAGTCGGTGTTGGTCTGGTGGTGATGAACGAACATGCACAGTTCAATCCCAATCCGATTGGAGATATATTGGTTATTGCAGCTTCTGTAATGTGGGTGATCTATGGCTTGATTACAAAGAAGTTGGGCTCTAGCTATTCGTCGACATTTATTACTCGTAAAGTATTTTTTTACGGTATACTTACTATACTTCCTGCTTTCCCTATTATGGGAACAGGTTTTCATCCTGAAGCTTTAACACATCTGACAGTAATCTTAAATTTGTTGTTCCTCGGCTTGGTAGCTTCTTTCTGGTGCTACCTGTCGTGGAACAGAGTGATTGATAAGATTGGTGTGGTTACTTCCAATAATTATCTGTATCTAAGTCCACTTGCTACCTTTATTTTTTCGGCAACCGTCCTCGATGAACGTATTACTTTAGAGGCAATATTTGGTTCGTTGCTCATTCTGGTCGGCGTGGTCTTTGCTCAGAAGAAACTATCTTAATCAATCTCTTTTGCTTTTAAACAAGGCTTGATATTAGCTGCCTATTAGTAGAGTAAGATTATAAATTCGTTCCTTATTTATTTTGTATTGCTTTGCGTTTGCTGTACATTTGTGCATTAATTCAATGATTATGAAGCAAACTAAAGTAACAAGTCATATACTAGCAATCATCATCTCTGTCATTTGGGGAACTACTTTCGTATCTTCTAAAGTGCTGATCAATCATGGCCTTTCGCCTCATGAGATTATGTTGCTTCGTTTTTTGATAGCATACATCTGTATGTTGTTTTTTGCTCATAAGCGTTTGTTTGCCGATAATCTGAAAGACGAGTTACTTTTGGTCTTGTTAGGTGTTACGGGTGGCTCTTTCTATTTTATGTTCGAAAATTCGGCGCTACAATATACTCAGGCTTGCAACGTCTCGATTCTAATCAGCATGACTCCGTTGCTTAATTCTCTTGCGGCTGCAGCTATATTTAAAAGTGTGCATTTCACTCGCAACTTATTCTTTGGTGCTGTTGTTGCCATGGCAGGAGTTTCAATGGTAGTTCTGAATGGACATTTTGCCTTGAAACTCAATCCCTTCGGAGATGTGTTGGTGCTATTGGCTGCATTGACATGGGTCGTTTATGGATTGGCACTCAAAGAACTCGTCCCTCGTTATACGTCGGCTTTCATTACTAGGAAAGTATTTTTTTACGGTGTCATCACAATATTGCCTTTCTTCCCCATTATGGGAGTTCCGTTCCGTACAGATTGTCTCTTGGACCCAGTGGTGATGGGCAACCTCCTATTCCTAAGCATCTTGGCTTCTTTTATTGGCTATTTGGTTTGGAACGCTGTTGTCGCCAAACTGGGGGTTGTGGTTACTACCAATTATCTTTATCTCAATCCGCTCGCTACATTTATTACTTCTATTATATTCTTACAAGAAAAGATAACTCTTGTCGGGATATTGGGTGGAGTATTGATATTGAGTGGAGTTTATTTTTCGCAGAAGTCTAAAAGTAATGGTTAGAATGAATCTTAAATCTTGGTTTCTCTTCATTTTATTATCAACTCTGATTACTTCATGTCAGTTCAAGAGTGATTATGATGTTGTTGTCGTTGGTGGTGGAACTAGCGGAACTTGTGCTGCTGTACAAAGTGCACGTTTGGGAACTAAAACACTATTGCTCGAATCTACTCCATGGCTAGGTGGCATGCTTACTTCGGCGGGAGTGAGTGCAGTAGATGGTAATTATCGGTTGCCTAGTGGATTGTGGGGCGAGTTTCGTGATGCGCTTGCTCAATATTATGGCTCACTTGATGCATTGAAAACGGGGTGGGTGAGTAATGTGCAATTTGAGCCTTCTGTAGGAAATCAGATATTTCAAACTTGGGTGGCTGCTCAATCGTCTACACTGATGTATCAAAAGAATACTTTTGTTACCCGATTACAACGTGTGCCGGAAGGTTGGAAAGTGACTTTCAATAAGGATGGCAAGCAGCAGACTATTAAGGCATCTTATATTATTGATGCTACCGAACTAGGTGATATAGCAAAAATGGCAGGACTCCCTTATCGGGTTGGAATGGATAACAAATTTGAGACTGGAGAATCTCAAGCACCCGATGTCGCTAATAATATTGTACAAGATATGACATACGTCATCACTGTGAAACAATATGATTCGCCTCATCTTATTGCTCGCCCTGAAGGATATGATCCGAAAGAGTTTCGTAATAGTTGTGTATGCCGATATAACGATTCAACTGCTTGGCAGAAACCTTGGTCGCCCGAGATGATGCTCTCATACGGTAAACTTCCTAATAGCAAATTTATGCTCAACTGGCCTATCTTTGGCAATGATACCTATCTCAATGATATAGAATACACTCCATCTCAACGAGATTCGTTATGGTTGGTAGCAAAGGCAACGAGTATGCGTTATCTTTATTTTATGCAGCATGAATTGGGCATGACTACTCTTGGGATTGTCGACGAGTATCCTACTCCCGATCATCTACCTTTCATACCTTATTATAGGGAGGGTAGAAGATTTAAAGGTGTCGTGCAGTTCACGCTCAATGATATTCTTCTACCTTATTCGCAGAAGTTGCCACTCTATAGAACAACTATTGCCGTTGGAGATTATCCCGTCGATCACCATCACCACGCTTATATTGGAAAAGATCTACCCCAATTGAAATTCCCTTCAATTCCTTCGTATGGTGTTCCGCTTGGTATCATCATTCCCGAGAAAGAAGATCGTCTGCTCTTGGCTGAAAAATCTGTTTCGGTCACCAATCTGGTAAATGGTACTACCCGCTTGCAGCCCGTTTCTATGCAGATAGGGCAGGCTGCGGGAACATTGGCAAGTCTGGCAATCAAGGAGAAATGTACTCCACGCCATGTGCCGGTTCGTAAAGTGCAGTCGGCATTATTGGAGAGTGGCAATTATCTGCTGCCTTATTTGGATGTTGACAAGAGCAATCCTTCTTTCAAATCATTGCAGCGGATAGGTGTTACTGGTATACTTCGTGGAGTAGGCAAACATGTCGATTGGTCCAATCAGACTTGGATAAATGCCGATAGTTTACTGCTTCATCGACAATTGGTTTATCTATCGGAGTTCTATAAAACCTGGAATGCACCGAATATCAGCAATGATACTGCTGTGTCTTTATCCGAAGTTCTTTCTATCATTACAGATATTGCAGGAAAAGAAAAAATTAATTTGCCTTCTAGTATGGAACAGGCTGTAAAGGCAATATTCAACAAGTACAAGTTAGGCGAATATAATGCAGAAAGTCCGTCAACCCGCAAACAATTTGCAGTGTTGGTCGATGTCCTTTTGCATCCCTTCGAATCGAGAGACGTGACGCTCAATGGTTATTATCTTAAATAGTAATCACTGCTCTTGACAATAATATCTTTTTATTAAAAATTGTTCGATAATAGAGTATTATCTTTTATTGAAAATGAAATATCATTATAAATAACAGTTTTGATATTTGCTTTTCTTAATTGAAAGTTGTTATTTTGCATCGAATCAAAATTATCGTTTTACAGAATGGAATTAACTAAGTCTTTTGCAGAAATATACAATACCTATTATAAAAAGGCATTTCGTTTTGTGAAGTCTTACATCCATGATGAAGCGGCTGCCGAAGATATTGCTTCCGAGGCTCTTATCAAATTGTGGGAGCAGATTAAAGCAAAAGAGATTGATTATGTTGCTCCTCTCTTATTGGCCATTCTCAAAAACAAATCACTCGATTATCTTAAACACGAGGAGGTGAAACGCAATGCGTTGGAAGAAATAGCCGATTGGTATAGCTATGAACGTTCTGTTCGTATTTCTTCTTTGGAAGCTTGTAATCCGGATGATATCTTTTCGAATGATGTGGAGCGGATTGTACACGAAGTATTGGAACAACTGCCAGAACAGACTCGGAAAATATTTGTAATGAGTCGCTTTGATAATCTGACCAATAATGAAATATCCGAAAAAATGAATGTTTCTACTAAAAGTGTCGAATACCACATCACAAAGGCACTCAAGGTGCTTCGTGTGGCCTTGAAAGATTATCTTCCTATCTTCTTTTTCTTATTTGCATAAAATTTTTTTGTTTTTGATTTAGGGATGTTCTTCTCTGAGTCGTTTTCTTAATATAAGGTCATAAATTATGGACATAAAATTGCTACAGAAATACATTGCCGGTAACGCTGATAAGAGCGAAACTCAACAGGTTGTGGAGTGGATGAAGCTCAGTGATGATAACCGGCGTGAGTATATGGCACAACGCAAATTGTATGATATTGCATTGTGGCGCACTCAGCGTAGCGATGACGAAGAGTCTGCTCCTGCTAGAAGATGGACTATTGGTATGGTGCTGAAAGAGACCTTGAAGATAGCTGCTGTTATTGCTATAGTGTTTTCGGCAACCTATTTCTGGATGGACTCCGAACGTCAACATGAGGAAGAATCTCTTCAAAGTGTATATGCTCCATCTGGGCAACGTACCGAGATCCGATTGCCGGATGGAACGAAAGTGTGGCTCAAT
>DAIUBN010000084.1:0-12567 GCA_036846645.1 Bacteroidaceae bacterium
GGTAATGATACAGCGCAATACTTTTGCTCTTTTTAGTCTCATCATAGGGAGGAGCAGCCACGTGATGAGTTGATAAAGGAAGGCGATGTGAAGTCCCGAAAGTGCCAGCACGTGGCTTGCACCGGTTATTGAATATGTTTCTCGGATATCGTTGCCTAGGTTGTCTTTGTAGCCTACGGTGAGTGCCGAAACGATACTCTCTACATCTTTACTCCACCCTTGGGCGTGATAAATACTGAGCACCTTTTCTCTTTGAAGAAGAGCCATATCTTTAAAACTCAGTTTACTGTTGTGCCCAACTTTCTTCCAACGCCCTTGCTTGACAAAGCAGCTCAGACCTATGCCATGCCGGTGTAGATATTTTGCATAATCGAAAGAGTCGGGATTACCATCTGTTTTGGGTGGAGAAAGCAGTGCGGATATTAGTAGAATATCTCCCTTCTTTAGTTGGTTTGCAGCTTGTACTTTTTCGAAGTAGAGTACGGCCTTGCCCGGTTTCGAATGTTCTTCTCCTTTCTGATATATTGTTTTGATATCTGCCGATATCTGTATACTCCTCTCTTTCGCGATGGGTTTAGAAGTCAATTCTATCCGATAGACATTGGTATCTTTTGGAAAGTTGGTTTCGACTTCTTGCAGATAGCTCAGGCTGAATCCTACTCCCGAAAGGAAGAGTGTTGCTGAAAGAAGGGCACCGAATAGCCATCGGTTTGCGTACCTCTTGAATAGAAAGCCTGCCGAAGCTAAGAGAAGGACAAGGAAAGACGCTATATATATAATAGGTATAGAAGTCCCTCCTCGCTCAAAAAAGAGTAAGTCGCCACAGTATATGCCAATCGATAAGGCGAGGAACAGGCGCAGAAAAGGGTATCGATGAAGTGTATCGAACTTCAAGGTCTAAGATTGATGGCTTTGAATAAGAAATTAGAGTTGTTTCATCTGATGGATGTATGCGACTGGGTCGGGTGCATTGAATACTGCACTGCCTGCTACCAAAGCATCGGCTCCCGCTGCAATAAGTTGAGCGCCGGTCTCGAGATTAACTCCACCATCGATTTCTATTAAGGCTTTTGAACCGGTCTCATTGATGAGTTGTTTCAGCTCTGCCACTTTCTTGATAGAATGTGTGATGAACTTCTGACCACCAAAGCCGGGATTGACGCTCATAATAAGTACCAGATAAAGATCTTCTATGATATCTTTGAGCATTGATACCGGCGTAGCGGGATTGATAGTAACACCAGGCAGCATGCCGGCAGCCTTTATTTGTTGGATGGTGCGGTGCAGATGAGTGCAGGCTTCGTAGTGAACGTTCATGATTCGGGTGTTCACTGCTTTCAGTTCGTTGATGAACTTCTCGGGTTGGACAATCATAAGATGAACATCCAATGGCTTCTTGTTGGTGCCCATGATGGACTTCAATATTGGAAAGCCGAAAGATATATTAGGAACGAACACACCGTCCATAACGTCGATGTGTAGCCAGTCGGACTCGCTGTTGTTGAGCATCTCGATATCTCTGTTCAAGTTACCGAAATCGGCTGATAAGAGTGATGGTGATAGTATCATGTTAAAGTTAATATTGATGGTTAATAAAATAAGTAATCTGTGATTTGATGGCCTCTCAGGAAATCTTCGACTGCCATCCTTTTCTTGCCCGGGAGTTGAAGTTGGGTGATGTCGATATAGCCATCACCGGTGGCAACTCTTAGGTAATGTTTCTTATCCGATTTGATGCTCCCTGGTTTGTCAGAGACATTCTTTTCGGAAGTTTTGGCTGCTTCATAGATCTTGACGACAGTCTTTACTCCATCTGATGAAGCCAATTCGCTCCACGCAGTAGGGTAGGGTGATAAACCTCTTATCAAATTGTAGACTCGCTCTGTACTTGCCGACCAGTCTATCTGGCAGGTATCTTTAAATATCTTTGGTGCAGGGCGAAGTTCGCCGCTTCCAGCCATTTCATTTTGAGCTATCGGCTTGATAGTCCCTTTTATAATATTGTCAACGGTCTCTACAACGAGGTCACCACCGAGCATCATCAGTTTGTCGTGAACAATTCCTACGTTGTCTGTCTCGGCTATAGGGACATGTACCTGCTGAATCACTTTGCCGGTATCTATCTCTTTATCGAGAAAGAATGTGGTGATACCGGTTTCTTTATCGCCATTGATTATGGCCCAATTGATGGGGGCAGCTCCTCTGTATTGTGGAAGAAGTGAAGCGTGCAGATTGAAAGTTCCCAATCTAGGCATGTTCCATACTATTTCTGGAAGCATACGAAAAGCTACTACAATCTGCAAATCGGCATTCCAGGCACGTAATGCCTCGATAAACGATTCATCTTTCAGCTTTTCGGGTTGCAGCAATGGTAAGTTTTGGCTTAGAGCATATTCTTTCACTGCCGAGAATTGAACGTGGTGTCCTCTTCCGGCAGGTTTATCGGGCATGGTGATAACACCAACAACGTTGTATCCGCCTTCAACCAACCTCCGAAGTGCTTCGACAGCAAATTCGGGAGTACCCATATAAACTATTCGCAAACTTTTGTCCATCATATATCATATTTTATTCGTCAGAGAAGTGAACCAGCACCTGTCTATACGAGTTGAATACTTTCGATTTAGAGATAAATCCTAAATATTTTCCGTCGACATCTATCACGGGTAGATTCCATGCTTTGGTATCGTCAAATATCCTCATCACTTGTTCCATGCTATCTGTGTTCTGCAATCTGGCAGGGGCAGAATTCATCAGCTTGTTCACAGTGAAGCGATGATAGAGCTCTTGTCTGAACATGATGTTGCGGATATCGTCGAGGTTGACAATGCCCAACAGCTTGTTGTCATTATCTACAACGGGGAAGATGTTTCGGCAAGAAGAAGAAATGGCATGCACCAGCTCTCCTAAATCCATATTAGGCTTGACAATGATAAAGTCGTTCTCAATAAAATTGTCCATCTTCAATAAAGTAAGTACTGCTTTATCTTTGTGATGAGTCAGCAATTCGCCTTTCTTGGCAAGACGCATGGCATATATACTGTTCTGCTCGAAAACAATGATAGTAAGGTAAGAACTCACTGCAACAATCATCAGTGGGAGAAATAAGTCATAGCCTCCAGTCAGCTCGGCTATCAGAAAGACGCCGGTGAGTGGAGCATGCATCACGCCGCTCATCATACCGGCCATACCCATCAGGGCAAAGTTCTTCTCGGGGAGTGTCACCGGTAGGCCGTGCTCGTTGCAGAAATAAGAAAAGATAAAACCTGCAAGACATCCTAAATATAAGGTAGGTGCGAAGAGTCCACCACAACCGCCACCACCATTAGTGGCTACCGAAGCGAATACCTTTAATAATAATATGAGTGATAGATAGAGCAACAGATTATTGGAACCATAGAAGAATGAATGATCCATCACACTTTTCCAATCATTAATTGTCGTTCCGTTAATCAGTAGTTCTATGGTGTCGTAACCTTCACCATAAAGAGGAGGGAAGATAAAGATAAGAGCACTCAGCACCACACCACCCAATATCAGCTTTTGATATGGTTTGTTCAGCTTACCAAATATGTTTTCGAAGGAGTTCATCGCTCTGGTAAAATAGAGAGAGATAAGTCCGCAAAAGATTCCTAACAAAATGACGTATGGTATTCTATCTAATATGAATGGAGTATCCATATTGAATTTGAACATTGCGCTTTGGCCGGTGACAATGAATGTTACAGTTGCTGCTGTCACTGATGAAATCAGTAAAGGCATTAACGATGTCATAGTCAGATCTATCATCAAAACCTCTAGCGTGAAGACGAGTCCGGCGATGGGAGCCTTAAATATTCCGGCAATAGCACCAGCAGCACCACAACCTACAAGTAGCATCAGTGTATGATGGTCCATTTTGAACAAACTGCCTAAGTTGGAACCGATAGCCGAACCGGTAAGTACCATAGGCGACTCACCTCCGACAGATCCACCAAAGCCGATTGTGATAGAACTGGCAATGAGACTTGACCAAATATTATGACGTTTGATTCGTCCTTGGCGTCGGGAGATAGAATATAGTATTTTGGTCACACCATGGCTGATATCGTCTTTTACAATATGTCTGACAAACCAACCTGCAATAAATATACCGACTACAGGATAAACCAAGTAAAGGTAGTTGGCTTGCGTCAAGCTGAAACTATGAGTCAGATATTTCTGAATGATGTGAATAAGAAATTTAAGCGCAAGTGCAGCAAGTGCTGAAAAACCACCCACAAAGAAACTCAGTATCAATATGAACTGTTTTTCTTTGATATGGTTTTCTCGCCATATAATGAATCGTTGAATAAAATTCTTTTTCTCTTCCTGCATTCTATTACTTCCTGATTATTGTTACTTCTCCTTTATTCGTCAGTTTGATGATACTAGAGGGCTTGGCAGGAGAAGCATCGTCCTGTTTGTATTTCACAATGTAGTCCATCTTCTGCTTGATATCATCGCTGATATCGGCAAAACAAGTAGGCGAAGGCTGCCCACTGACATTAGCACTAGTTGATACGATAGCTTTCCTGAATTGACGGCATAAGGCTTGGGAAAACATTTCGCTCGTTACTCTGATTCCTACACTACCATCTTCTGCCAATAAGTTAGGAGCCAGATTGCGAGCTTTTGAATAAATAATGGTAAGAGGTTTGGTTGCTAAATCGACCAAATCATAAGCAACATCTGGTAGATCGTCTACATAAAAGTTCACTTTCGTAAAAGAGTCGGTCAAAACAAGCATTGCTTTGCTGTCCGAGCGCTGTTTGATTTCATAAACCTTACGAATGGCTTCTTCGTTTGTCGCATCGCAGCCTATACCCCAAATAGTATCTGTCGGGTATAAGATAATTCCGCCTTGCATCATTATTTTGCAAGCATTTTTAATATCTTCGACAATTTCTTGATTCATATCAGCATATTTTAATTGCAAAAATAGTACTTTTGTACGAAAGTATTAAGAGTTAAGTAAAAAAGAATGGAAGAAATTAAATTTAAGCACAGCCTTCCGGTACAAATCCGCTTCAACGATGTCGATAAATTCGGCCATGTCAATAACACCGTCTATTTCCAGTTTTATGATACTGGAAAAACAGAGTATCTGGCTGAAGTATGTCCCAATGTAGATTGGGAAAAAGAGGGTATTATTGTAGTACATATTGAGGCAAATTTTCTGGCTCAGATTTTTGGAACGGCTCATATTTCGGTCGAAACAGCGGTGTCGAAGATAGGAAAGAAAAGCTTTCATCTGGTTCAGCAAGTGATAGATACTGATTCGAAAGAAGTCAAATGTATCTGTACCTCAGTGATGGTTGCCTATGATTTAGTTAACCATTGTTCTATGGAAATTCCCGAAGAATGGATTGACGCAATGTGCAAATATGAGGGTCGTGAGCTCAGAGAGCCCAACAAACCTATTCCACTTAATCTTTAGGGATGCCGTTTTATTTTATTGAAAATAAGAGTTTTAGGAATTTCGAATAAAAATATTTAGGAAATAGGAATACTATTTTATTGAATAATTAGTTAATCAAAATTAAACGTATTAATTTTGTCTTGTATTATGTAGTATTATATGACGATAAGTATGCCGATGAGGCATATTATTGTCAATGTGATAAGCATGAATTTTAACTTTGCGTAGTATTTAATTTTGATTATATTAATTATGAAAGTAAAGAATCTTATCTTGTGTAGTGCGTTAGCACTATCTAGCTTGTCTGTTTCAGCTCAGACTGATGGACAAGCAAAAGAGGCTTTTAAATCTCATTGGTTTATACAGCTTCAAGGCGGTGGCTCTTATACTGTAGGTGAAGCGAAATTTAAAGATCTGTTGAGCCCAGCATTCCAACTTGGTTTTGGATATCAGTTCTCTCCAATCTTCGCTCTTCGTGCAACCGGCTCTGGTTATCAGAGTAAAGGTGGTTGGTGTGCTCCAAAACAAACCTACAAGTATAGATATCTAGCAGGCAACTTGGACTTTATGTTCAACTTGACTAATCTATTCTTCAAATACAACCCAGATCGCATTATCGATGTTAATGCTTTCGTTGGTGGTGCTTTGAATTATGCTTTCCACAATGGCGAAGCTAATGAATTGTACTCTAAAGGTTATAACCTTGAATATATTTGGTCGGGCAAGAAACTGAGACCAGTAGGTCGTGCAGGTGTTGCTGTTGATTTCAAAGTAAGCAAGTGTGTTTCTTTAGGTCTTGAAGGTAACTTCAATATGCTTAGCGATAAGTACAACTCTAAGAATGGTGGAAACCCAGATTTCTACTACAATGCTTTAGTTGGTGTAAAGATCGCTTTAGGCAAATGTGCAAAGAAAGTTGTTGAACCAGCTCCTGTTGTAGCAGAAGAGACTCCAGCTCCTGTAGAAGAGAAAGTTGTTGAACCGGCTCCAGTAGAGCAGAAGGCTGAACCAGCTCCAGTAGTTAAAGAGCCTTATCGTTGCGATATCTTCTTCAAGATCAACTCTATTGCAATTTCTAAGCAAGAAGATGCTAAGTTGGAAGACTTGGTTAAGTATATGAAAGAGAATCCTGATTCTAAGGTTGTCATCACAGGTTATGCTGATGCTGGAACAGGTTCGAAAGCATACAACTTGAAGATTTCTAAGAGACGTGCTGATGTTGTTCAGAACGCTTTGATGAAAAAGTATGGTATTGATGCTTCTCGTATTTCTAACGAATACAAGGGTGATACAGTTCAACCATTCTCTGAGAATGATCAAAACCGTGTTAGTATCTGTATCGCAGAATAATTTTAGATAGAATATCATTCTAAAATAATAGGCTGCCTCAAGAAATAGGGGCAGCTTTTTTTATGGTCTTTAGGTATATACTTACCTTATTCTGGGCAATGATTAACTTTTTATTTTATTGTCCCTCCTACGACTTTCGCTGAAGATAAGTGTTGGTGAAAGTCGCTAGAGTGGCATAAACCTAATAAGTCTTATATGCACTATTAGCCCTATAGAAATTCGTCTTGAAGAAAATACAAAAACGACTTGACGTTTCATCGGAAACTCTTTAATATTTCTTCTGAATCATCCTTAAGATTTTCTCGAATTGTCTTGATGATTTTCTAGGCTGTCGACAAGACTTCAATCATCGGCTTCTGATTCAATAGTAACTATCCTATGTCCTAACTTGATTTGCAGAGCGTTTGTCTTTCTGATGGGAAAAAAGAAAACGCTATAAGAACATTGTCTTATAGCGTTTTATAGATTGATTGATTATTACAGCCTAAGCATCGATATTAGCGTACGATGCGTTCTTCTCGATGAATTCGCGGCGTGGACCAACATCTTCACCCATCAGCATGGAGAATACATAATCCGCTTCAGCGGCATTTTCTATGGTGACTTGTTTCAACATACGGTTGTCAGGATCCATAGTTGTATTGAAAAGTTGCTCTTCACTCATTTCACCCAAACCTTTGTAGCGCTGTACGTGAATAGCTGATTCTTTACCACCGCCGTATGTATCGATGAAACGCTGACGTTGAGCATCGTTCCAGCAATATTCCTGAGTATTACCTTTCTTACAAAGGTAGAGTGGAGGAGTGGCGATATATAGATATCCATTACGGATGATTTCGGGCATATAACGGAAGAAGAATGTCATAATCAATGTGTCGATGTGAGAACCATCGACATCGGCATCGGTCATGATAATAATCTTGTGATAACGAAGTTTGTCGATGTTGGCAGCTTTGCTGTCATCTTCGGTTCCGATTGTAACGCCAAGAGCCGTGTAAATATTGCGAATTTCCTCACTTTCGAGTGCTTTGTGATACATTGCTTTCTCAACGTTCAGAATCTTACCACGAAGCGGTAAAATAGCTTGGAAATTACGATTACGTCCTTGCTTTGCAGTACCACCTGCAGAATCTCCCTCAACAAGGAAGAGCTCGCATTTTGCTGGGTCTTTATCAGAACAGTCGGCGAGCTTGCCTGGAAGTCCACCACCTGATAACGGAGATTTACGCTGAACCATTTCACGAGCCTTGCGGGCTGCATGACGAGCGGTAGCAGCTAGTACCACCTTATCTACTATCATTCGGGCTTCTTTAGGATGCTCTTCCAAATAGTTGGATAGGGCTTCACCTACAGCTTGATTGACAGCTCCGGCAACTTCACTATTACCTAGCTTTGTCTTTGTCTGGCCTTCAAATTGTGGCTCAGCGACTTTGATTGATATAACGGCTGTAAGACCTTCTCGGAAGTCATCACCAGCAATCTCTATCTTTGCTTTTTCCAGTTTATCGAGCAACTTGTTATCTTCGGCATATTTCTTTAGTGTACGAGTAAGTGCTTGACGGAAACCGGTGAGGTGTGTACCACCTTCTATTGTATTAATGTTATTGACAAAAGAGTGGAGGTTCTCAGTGAATGAAGTGTTATACATGATTGCCACTTCGATAGGCAATCCTTGCTTCTCTGTATTCAAGTAGATAACATCATCAATGAGATGCTCGCGAGATGAGTCGATATAACGAACAAACTCTTTAAGTCCATCTTTCGAATAAAAGACTTCCCTACGTGGTTTGCCATCTTCAACTTCTCTATAATCTGTAAGCGTAATCGTCAGCCCTGCATTCAAATAAGCCAACTCACGCATTCTAGTTGCCAGAATATCGTATTTGTAAGTAGTGGTAGTGAAGATAGAGCCATCTGGCCAAAACTGTTGACGTGTACCGTTCAACTCGGTTGTTCCAACTTCTTTGACACTATATAATGGTTTACCAAATTCGTATTCTTGCTGATAGATTTTGCCATTACGGAAAACCTGAGTCGTCATGTGAGATGAAAGAGCATTAACGCAGGATACGCCGACACCATGAAGACCACCAGATACTTTATAAGAACTTTTATTGAACTTGCCTCCGGCGTGCAGTACAGTCATTACGACTTCTAGGGCTGATTTGTGTTCCTTTTCGTGCATATCGACAGGAATACCACGGCCATTATCTTGAACGGTAACCGAACCGTCTTCGTTGATTGCCACTTCAATGTGTGAACAAAATCCAGCCAATGCTTCATCTATAGAGTTATCTACAACTTCATAAACCAAATGGTGGAGACCTTTTTCACTGATATCGCCAATATACATGGCGGGACGTTTGCGGACTGCTTCCAATCCTTCGAGTACTTGAATACTCTCGGCGGAATAAGATTCAGTATTTACAGACTTTTCTTCGTCACTCATAATATAATTTTCTATTTATTTATAACAGAGCAAAGTTAATGAAAATATGGTAATTAGGGAAATATTATTACCTTAAAAATATAGAATAATCCATTCTGCAGCTAGATGAGAATGAACAACAAAGGCCGGCACTGAAAAACAGGCCGACCTATCGTTTATAACCTATAAAAATACGATGCTAAACTAGAGTTTGTTGATATAAAGAGCTAACTTAGATTTCAAGTTACCCGCTTTATTCTTATGAATAATATTTACTTTAGCCAATTTGTCAATCAGCTTGGTAATAGAAGGATACATAGCACTCGCTTCGCCTTTGTCTGTAGTAGCACGTAGCTTTCTTACAGCATTTCTCATCGTCTTGCCATAGTACCTGTTGCGGAGTCTTCTTGATTCTTGCTCTCTAATTCTTTTAATTGCAGATTTGTGATTTGCCATCTTTACAATAATTATATTTTTAACTTTCGTAGCCCACAGGGGAATCGAACCCCTCTTTCAAGAATGAAAATCTTACGTCCTAACCGATAGACGAGCGGGCCTCCTTTCCTAGGTCGAGAGAATTTTGCTTTCGACTACTTTCCCTCAATTGCGGATGCAAAAATAGAGACTTTTTTTTGATTGGCAAAACTTTATGAAGAAAAAAAATTAGAATTATGCAATATTCTCTCTTTTTGAGGCAGAATTCCATTGATAATTAACAAGTTTTCGGGGATTATGACATGTTTCACTGCTATTATCCGTTGATTTTATTCCATCATTTTTCTCTTTGAAAAGGAACAATTATCGATGACTTATCAAATATTGTTTTAAAATGACTCATTTTTTTAATCAATCTTCTTAATATTCTTATAATTTTGTATTGTGTTTCAGCTTTATTAATCTAATAAGTTATACAGAAATGAGAAATCAACTTTTGGCTATCGCACTAGCTGCGACCTTCTCTGTTCCGACTCTTTCTTTCAGTCAGACTGAATTGCCCAAGAAAGCGACTGCTTATATGGTGGCCGATGCGCATCTGGATACCCAATGGAATTGGGATATCAAGCAAACTATTAATCATTATGTTAAGAATACGCTTTGGCAGAATCTTTTTCTTTTAAAAAAGTATCCGGACTATGTCTTCAATTTCGAGGGTGGTATAAAATATTATTGGATGAAGGAATATTATCCCGATCAATATGAGGAACTGAAGAAATACATTAAAGAGGGAAGATGGCACATCGCGGGAAGTAGTTGGGAGGCTAGTGATATTCTTGTTGCCTCGCCCGAGTCTTCGATTCGTAGCATCATGTATGGACAGAATTTCTATCGGAAGGAGTTTGGCCGAGAAGGTACCGATATCTTTTTGCCCGATTGTTTTGGCTTCGGTTGGACTTTGCCTACTATAGCTGCCCATTGCGGTCTGATAGGTTTCTCTTCTCAGAAGTTGCAATGGCGCAATCATCCTTTCTATCCGGGAAACAAAACTTATCCTTTTACAGTCGGTTTGTGGAAGGGGATTGATGGTAGTATTATAATGATGGCGCATGGCTTCGACTATGGTAAAAAATGGAATGATGAGGATTTATCTAACAATAAAACTCTGATTGACGAAGCTGCTCAAAGTAGTCTCAATACGGTGATGAGATATTATGGAACAGGAGATATCGGTGGTTCTCCTAATTTAGCCTCTGTTCGTTCTGTAGAGAAAGGGCTTAAAGGCAATGGCCCCGTTCGGATAATTAGCGCAACAAGCGACCAACTGTTCAAGCAATATCTACCTTATTCTGCTCATCCGGAGTTGCCGCTATTTGATGGCGAGCTGCTGATGGATGTACATGGAACGGGTTGTTATACTTCTCAGGCGGTGATGAAACTCTACAATCGTCAGAACGAACAACTTGGCGATGCAGCCGAAAGAGCTGCTGTTGTTGCCGATTGGATGGGTCAAAACAGATATCCTGCTGATATTTTATCTTCTGCTTGGAAGCGTTTTATCTTTCATCAATTCCATGATGATCTGACGGGGACCAGTATCCCAAGGGCATACGAGTTTTCATGGAATGATGAATTGATATCATTGAATCAGTTTGCTCATGTCCTTACTTCTTCTGTTAATGGTATAGCAGAGCGGATGGATACTAGAACAGCAGGTAGTCCTCTTGTTATTTACAATTCTCACGCTTATCCTGTTCAAGACTTGGTGGAAGTTGTTATTCCTAAAGCTGATAAAGGCT
The DNA here is from genome assembly GCA_036846645.1 of Bacteroidaceae bacterium. Taxonomy (GTDB): domain Bacteria; phylum Bacteroidota; class Bacteroidia; order Bacteroidales; family Bacteroidaceae; genus JAAYUD01. Next base: position 11,453 of record DAIUBN010000084.1, read on the forward strand.
TCAAGGTCGTGGATGACAAAGGTGTATCTGTAGCCTCACAAGTCGTTGCTTCTGACGATGATAAGATTCATCTGCTGATTGATGCTCATATCCCTGCTACAGGCTGTTCGGTCTATTCGATTCAATCGAACGCTAAAACTAAGCAACAATCGCAGCAATCTTCGAGTATTTTGGAAAACTCGATATATAAAATAACGCTTGATAAGAATGGTGATATCTGTTCGCTATTCGACAAGAAGAATAATAAGGAATTGGTAGAAACCGGTAAGGCTATCCGTTTGGCTCTGTTCACCGACGATAAGTCGTACAATTGGCCGGCTTGGGAGATTATTAAATCAACCGTTGATGTAACTCCTATATCTATTATAGACAACGTTAAGATATCCACTGTCGACGAAGGTAATCTCTGTAAATCGCTATGCATCACTAAAAGATATGGTGATTCGCAGTTCAAACAATACATCCGACTTTATGAGGGGAGCCGTGCCAACCGTATAGACTTTTATAACGAAGTAGATTGGCAGACTCCTCATACATTGTTGAAAGCAGAGTTCCCTTTGAGTATCAGCAACCCTATGGCTACCTACGATTTAGGCATCGGCAGTGTACAAAGAGACAACAATACGGAGACAAAGTATGAAGTTTATGCTCAGCAATGGGCAGACCTTACTGATCTAGACAATAGTTATGGTGTGACAGTGCTTAATGATTGTAAATATGGTTGGGATAAGCCCGACGACCACACGCTTCGTTTGTCTTTATTGCATACTCCGGCAGTGAAAAACAATTATGTTTATCAAGCGCGTCAGGACTTTGGTCATCATACCTTTATATATAGTTTGATTGGACATGCCGATAGACTCGACAAAGCACAGGCAACGATGCAGGGTGAATTACTCAATCAGCCGTTGCGTGGCTTCTTGAGTGAGAAACACCAAGGTTATTTGGGTAAGACATTCTCTTTTGTATCTTCTGATAATAAGAATGTAGTGGTGAAGGCTTTGAAAAAAGCCGAGAATTCGGATGAATATACTATCAGAGTATATGAAGTATCAGGTTCTTCTCCCCAAAAGGCTCAGATTACTTTTGCTGGTAATATTGAAAAAGCATGTGAG